>SKYZ01000134.1 GCA_007127625.1 Aquisalimonas sp.
GCCTGGCGGACCTCACCGGCAACACCCACCGCGCGGAGTTCAGTATCGACAAGCTCTGCGCCGCGGACCACGGTAGCGGCGCCCAGGGCCTGGTGGAGTTCCGCGCCTTCGAGATGCCGCCCCACCCACGCATGAGTCTGGCCCAGATGCTGCTCCTGCGTGCGCTGGTGGCGCGGTTCTGGCAGACCCCGTATCACTACCCGCTGGTCCGCTGGGGCACCCTGCTCCACGACCGCTTCCTGCTGCCCCACTACACCTGGGAAGATTTCCGGGAGGTGATCGCCGACATGAACGCCGCCGGCTACCCGGTGCAGGAGAGCTGGTTCGCCGCGTTCCACGAATTCCGCTTCCCGGTCCTGGGGCGGGCCAGCTACCACGGGGTGCAGATGGAGCTGCGCACCGCCCTGGAACCCTGGCCGGTGGTGGAAGTGCACAGCTCCATCCAGCGGGCGTCACGGGCGGTGGACTCCTCGGTGGAGCGGGTACAGTTCCGCTGTTCGGGGCTGGATCCCGACCGCCACCTGATCACCTGCAACGGCCGCCGGGTGCCGTTGCAGTGCACGGGCACCCCGGGTGACTACGTCGCTGGTGTGCGCTTCCGCGCCTGGCCGGACCCTCTGGGCCGCCACCCCACGGTGCCCGCGCATGCACCGCTGGTGTTCGACCTGGTGGACATAAACCTGGGGCGGCCGGTCGGAGGCTGCGTCCACCACGTCGCCCACCCCGGCGGTCGCGCCTACGACACCGTCCCCATCAACGCCAACGAGGCCGAGGCGCGCCGGATGACCCGTTTCTGGGACTGGGGCCACAGCCCTGGCGGCGACCCCCAGCCGGACTGGCTGACCGCGCTGCGGATACGCCGCGGCGACCCCGCCACACCACCGGCGGAGGAGCCGGACCCGGATTGCCCCCACACCCTGGATCTGCGCCGGGAGCCCCGGTCATGAACGAGCCCGCACCCCGCATCGCCCTGCGTCACCGTCTGGACTACCGGTTCGATCGACCGGTCAGGCTGTCCACTCACTGGCTGCGCCTGTGTCCGGCGCCCAACACTCGCGCCAAGGTCACCGCCTACACGCTGCGGGTCGGCCCGCGCACGCATTTCCTGAACTGGCTCCGTGACCCCTTCGAGAACCACCTGGCGCGGCTGGATCTGCCGGAGCCGATCCGCCACTTCACCCTGGACGTGGAGATCCTCGCAGAGCTGCAACCGGCGAACCCCTTCGATTTCCTGGCGGAACCCTATGCGGTCAACCACCCCTTCGACTACCCGCAACAGCTGGCCCGCGACCTGGCGCCGTACCTGCGGCAACCGGCCATCGGCCCGATCACCCGTGCATGGCTTGCGCGACTGGACGGTACCGAAGCTGCCACCATCGAGCGCCTCACCGCACTGAACCAGCACGTCGGCACGACCCTTGCGACGGCGGACGACGACGCCCCGGGGAGCGTGGATACCGACGCGGTGCTCGACGCCGGCACCGGCTCCCCGCGCGCACTGGCGTGGCTGCTCACCCTGGCACTGCGCCATTTCGGAATCGCGGCACGCCTCGTGTCCGGCTACCGCCTCACCGGCGCCGCGCCTGACTACCACGCCGCCCTGGCCGCCTGGGTCGAGGCGTACCTGCCCGGCGCCGGATGGATCGGACTGGACCCGGTCGCGGGCCTGTTCACCGCGGAACAGCACATCCCCCTGGCCACCGCCGCCGATCCGCTGCGCCTGCGGCCGGTCATCGGCTACCGGGAAGCCTGCGAGGAGACCGTCAGCGAGGACCTGGAGGTGATCACCCTGACGGCCCGGGGACCGGACTGGCCCTACACCGACGCGCAGTGGACCGCCATCCACGCCACTGCCGACCACGTGGATGAACGCCTGCAGCACCGCAACATCACCCTGACCGGCGGCACCGCGCTGGAATTCACCCGCCCGGACCACAAGGCGGCACCGGAATGGCGCACCGGCGGCCCGGGTCCGGACACGCTGGCCACCGCCCGACGGCTGGCCCGCCGGTTGCGCGACCGGCTGCTCCCGGGCGCGGCAATCTGTACCGGCCAGGGCGAGTGGTTTGCCGGCGAACCGGCGCCGCGCTGGCGCATCCACTGCATTGCCCGCCGGGATGGCACGCCGGTGTGGCAGGATCCGGGCTTGCTGGATGTGCCGGGGCGAGACGACAGCCCCGGACGGGAGGCCGTACTGCCCCTCGCCAACAGCATTGCGCAGCGACTGGGACTCGCCCCGGAGGATGTGCTGCCGGCCCACGAGGACCAGCTGTTCGCCCTGTGGAACGATCGCCAGGCCTTGGAATTCCGGCCCGACGACAGTGACCTGGCCACCCCGGAGGCGCGCCTGGCCCTGGCCCGGCATCTGGATCGCGCCCACGGCCCTGCCACCGGGTTCGTGCTGCCGCTGCACCGGGATCCGGGCTCCGGTACCTGGCTTAGCGGCCCGTGGCCCACCCGGCGCGGGACCGTGACGCTGCTCCCCGGCGAAGCTCCCATGGGCTTCCGGCTGCCGCTGAATGGACTGCCCCGGACCGCGGAGGGGCGGGTGGAACCGCCGCCGGCCCGCTCGCCCTGGGACAGCGACGCACCGCTGTCGGCGGTGGCCGGGAGCCGTCGTGCCCTGCCCGGTGCCAGCGTCATGCCCGCCACCGCCCTGTGCGTTGAGCGCCGCCAGGGCCAGCTCCACGTCTTTCTGCCGCCGCTGCCCAGCAGTGACGACTTTCTGCATCTGATGGATGCCGTCGAGGGTGCAGCCGCGGAATGCGGCGTGGCGGTGCACCTGGAGGGCTACACACCACCCACCGACCCGCGCCTGCAGTGCCTCGAACTCGAGCCGGAGACCGGCACCCTGCGCATCACCGTGCCACCGGCCCCGGACTGGCGCCAGGAGTGCGCCTGGCTGCAGGCCGTGTACGACGAAGCGGAACGCCTGGGACTGGCCGCCTGGACCGGTGACGCCGACCTGCCAGCGCCGGCGGGACAGCGGGCCGGTCGCCAACTCGGCGGACCGACGCCGGCCCATAGCCCGTTCCTGCGCGACCCGGGGCTACTGCGCTCGCTGCTGCTCTACTGGCAGCGCCACCCCAGTCTCTCCTACCTGTTCGCCGGCCCCCGCGTCGGCCCCGACGGCTGGGCGCCGAGACTGGACGAGGTCAGCGACGGCCACATGCGCGAGCTGGCACTTGCCCTGGAACGCCTGCCCCACGGGGACTGCGACCGGCCCTGGCTGGCGGACCGTGTGCTCTCACACCTGGTCACCGACCCCGCCGGCGATCCCCGGGGCGGCGAGTTCCGCCTGCACCGACTGTACCCGGCGGGCGCGGGAGGTGAACGGCTGGGCATAGTGGAACTGCACGCCTTCGCCATGGCCCCGCACGCCAGGCTCGCCGCCGTCCAGTCACTGCTGCTGCGGGCCATCTTACTGCGGCTGGCCGTGCGTCCGGAGACCGGTGCCCCGGTGCGCTGGGGCACGGCCCTGCACGACCGCTTCCTGCTGCCGGAAGTCCTGCAGCGGGATTTCGACACCGTTCTGGCGGAACTGGGCGACTGCGGTGTCAGGCTCGAAAGCCGCTGGTTCGCCCCCTGGATCACCTGGATGTTCCCGCTGCTGGCCGACCTGCATGCGGGCCCGGTTCGCCTGCGCCTGCAACCGGCGCTGGAGCCCTGGCCGGTGCTGGCGGAGGAGAGCACCGGCCAGGGCAGCTTCCGCTTCATCGACCCGGCCAACGCCCGCTTCCAGGTGCACCTCACCGGCATGACACCGAACCGCCATGTGCTGCTATGCAATGGACACCGTGTCCCGCTGCAAGGCGCCGACCGGCCCGGCGAAGCGGTGGCCGGTATCCGCTGCAAGGTGGCTGATCCGCCAGCCACGCTGTATCCCGGCATGCCGCCGGTGCGTGCCCTGGTATTCGATCTGGTGGACACCTGGAGCGGCCGGACCCTTGGCGGCTGTACGTACGAACTCCCGGACACCGACGCCTGGAGCCCGCCAGACGTTTCGCCGATCGCGGACACAGCGACTCCAGGGTATTCGGGCTCCCCGGCAGCGACGCGGCCGGCGCCTCCAGGCGCTGCCACGGCCTTCAGCGCCCGCGGGCGGCTCCTTCCGGAGAGCAGCCCCGGGACGCCGCCGGTGCCATCGACTCCGTCCACCGCGCCGGAGACCCCGTACCTCCTGGACCTGGCGGACCCCCGGCCTGGGTCAGGACTCTAGTGTCCCGTCCCCGCGCAGCGATTTCTTAGCGCGGCAGGGCCGCTCGGGTTATTCTGGCGACGATCAACAGCCGTCAGGCGCCGTTCATGTCAGCCAGTCCCGAGACCACCCTCCTGTCCAGGTACCAGCGTCTGTCCGACCAGCCGGACGAGATGTTCGCGGCCAATGGTCAGGTGCGCACCACCTGGCAGTACCTGGCCGACGCCCTGGACGCACTGGGCGTGGACAACCTGCGCCAGCGACACACACAGGCGCGACGCCTGCTGCGCGAGCGCGGCGTGACCTACAACGTCTACGGCGACCCGCAGGGCCAGGAGCGCAGCTGGGACCTGGACCCGATTCCGGTGCTCATCGGCAGCGATGAATGGGCGCAGGTGGAGGGCGCGCTGCAGCGTCGGGCGGAGCTGTTCAACCTGATTCTCAAGGACATCTACGGCCCGCAGGAGCTGTTGCAGCGCGGCCTGCTCCCGGCAGAGGTCATCTACGGCCACGGCGGATTCCTGCGCCCGTGCCATCCCTATGATCCGGACCTGGCACACCCGCTGACCATCTATGCCGCCGACCTGGCGCGCACCGACAACGGGCGCCTGCACGTGGTCGGAGACCGCACCCAGTCGCCCTCCGGCGCCGGCTACGCCCTGGAGAACCGGGTGGTGATGAGCCGGGCCATGCCCAGCCTGTATCGGGAATCTCACGTGCACCGCCTGGCCCTGTTCTTCCAGAACCTGCGCGCCAGCCTGGCCGCGCTGGCCCCGAACCGTGGCCAGGACGAGCCCAGCGTGGTGGTGCTCACCCCGGGCCCCCTCAACGAGACCTACTTCGAGCATTCGTTCCTGGCCAGCTACCTGGGGTACACCCTGGTGGAAGGGGGCGATCTCACGGTCCGCGACGGCCGGGTCTGGCTTCGCTCCATGGGCCGCCTGGAGCCGGTGGACGTAATCCTGCGGCGGCTCGACGACGACTACTGCGACGCGCTGGAACTGCGCGGCGACTCCCTGCTGGGGGTTCCCGGCCTCACCGAGGCGGCGCGGCGCGGTAACGTGGCCCTGGCCAATCCCCTGGGTGCGGGGGTCCTGGAGAATCCCGCCCTGCACGCCTTCCTGCCAGGGGTCGCGCAGCACTTTCTCGGGCGCGAGCTGGACCTGCCGACCCTGCCTACCTGGTGGTGCGGCGACCCCGACTCCCTGGACCATGTGCTCGCCCACCTGGACGAACTGGTGGTCAAGCCCATCGGCCCTGGATCAGGGCCCGCCACACTGTTCGGCAGCGCCATGGACGCCTCCGCCCGGGACGCACTGGCCCAGCGTATCCGCCGGGCGCCGCACCGATTCGCCGCCCAGCAGCAGGCACGCTTCTCGTCGGTACCCACCCTGGGCGAGCAGGGCCTGGAACCCCGCGCCGCCACGCTGCGGACCTTCCTGGTGGGCCGCCCCGACGGCTATGCAGTGATGCCGGGCGGGCTCACGCGCATTGCGCCGGCACCCGGTGAGCTCAACGCCTCCAACCAGGCCGGCGGCGTGTCCAAGGACACCTGGGTGGTCGCCTCGGAACCGGTGCGGGAAGTCAGCCTGATGAGTACCGAAGGCGGCATGGACACACCCATGGACCGTTCGGCGGCCCTGCCACCGGCGGCCACGGAGAACCTGTTCTGGATGGCCCGCTATGCCGAGCGGGCGGAGCACGGGCTGCGCCTGCTGCGGGTGATTCAGCGGCTGCAGCGAACCGCCCAGGACTACCGGGACCCGCTGGATCAGCAGTGCCTGCAGACGCTGCTGATGGCGTTGAGCCGGGTCACCGACACCCGGCCGGGTTTCCTTGCCGGCGATCCGGCGCTGCTCGCCGACCCCATGCCGGAGTTGCGCTCGGTACTGCGGGATCCCGGCCGTGTGGGCACGGTGGCATTCAATCTCCAGGCCATGCTGGCCGCCTCCCACGCCGTGCGGGACCGACTGTCCCAGGACACCTGGCGGGTGATCGGCAACATCCGCACGCGGCTGGCCGACGGCGGTGATGGGGATCCGGGGCCGGAGCTGGACGATGCCATCACTCTGCTCGCAGCGCTGCGCGGGCTCCAGGACGACACCATGGTCCACAGCCAGGCCTGGAGTTTCCTGGAACTGGGCCGCTGCATCGAGCGCGGGCTGCTCACCAGCAGCCTGCTGCGGGCCACCATGAGCACGGCCCTGGATCCGCGGCTGGAATCGCGGGTGCTGGAGGCGGTGCTCAGCCACCTGGAAAGCGTCAACGCCTACCGGCGGCAGCATCACCAGGTGGCCCAGGCCCGGCCGGTGCTGGATCTTGTGCTGCTGCACGAGCGCAATCCGCGCTCTGTGGGCTATCAGCTGGCACGCCTCAAGGCGGCGCTTCAGGCCCTGAACAGTGGCGCCCATGACAGCGGACTCAGCACCGAGGAGCGGCTGGTGCTGGAGGCGCATACGGCACTACAACTGAGCGATGCAGACAGACTGACCAGGGCGGACGCCGCGTCCGGACACCGCCCCGCACTGGATCAGCTGCTGGCGCGCAACGGGCGACTGCTTGACCGTACCGCCCGCCGCCTGGCGGAGTCGTACTTCTCCGATCCCCGTGGTCCACGCCAGCTCACTGCGGCCAACACCGACCTGCAGGAAACCTCCTGATGCGGTACCGGATCACCCACCGCACGGACTACAGCTACGCCCAGCCCATCATCCGCGGCTACAACGAGGCGCGACTGGCCCCGCGCAGCACGGCCGTCCAGTCGGTGCACAATCACGGTGTGACCATCTACCCCGCCCCGGCCTATCGGGCCGAGCGTGTGGACTTCTTCGGCAACCGGGTGCTGCACTTCGCCATGCAGCACCCCCATAGCCAGCTGACGGTGACCGCGGTCAGCGAGGTGGAACTGCTGCAGAGCTCGCCGGAACCGCAGCTGGCCAACGGCATGGCCTGGGAACAGGCGGCCACCGCCACCCGGAGCGACTGCAGCCCCACGGGGCTGGACGCGCGGCAGTATCTGCTGGAGTCCCCGCAGGTGCCGCTGAGCGACGAGGCTCTGGCCTATGCCCGGGGTTCGTTTGCCACCGGCCGGGCGGTCACTGACGCAGTGGCCAATCTCATGGGCAGGATTCACCAGGATTTTGCCTACGATCCCACGGCCACCACTGTCAGCACACCCATCGACCGGGTGTTCCGGGATCAGCGGGGCGTATGCCAGGACTTTGCCCACCTGGCCATTGCCTGTGTGCGCAGCATGGGCATCGCCGCGCGTTACGTCTCCGGTTACCTTGAGACGCTACCGCCGCCGGGACAGGAGAAACTCCAGGGCGCCGATGCATCGCATGCGTGGTTCGCGGTGTACGATCCCAGCCTGGGCTGGATCGACTATGATCCCACCAATAACGTGGTGCCCATGGACCAGCACATCACCACGGCCTGGGGCCGCGACTACGGGGACATTTCGCCACTGAAAGGTGTCATTTTCGGTGGCTCCGGCGGACAGCGCAGCCATGTGGCCGTGGACGTCGAGCGGCTGACGGACACCTGACCCGCACAACCAACGAGGAGCAATGTTGCAGACGGTACGCGATTTTCCTCATCAGGTACGCACCATCGAGAATCTCTGGATCCCCCTGCCGGACGGCACGCGCCTGGCGGCGCGGGCGTGGATCCCCGCGCACGCCGATGATCATCCGGTGCCGGCCATCGTCGAGTACATCCCCTATCGCAAACGCGAGTTCACGCGCCTGCGCGACGACGTCATGCACGGCTGGTTCGCCGGCCACGGCTACGCCTGCCTGCGGGTGGACCTGCGCGGCAGCGGCGAGTCCGACGGCCTGCTCACCGACGAGTATCTGCCCCGGGAGCTGGACGATGGCGAGGCCATCCTGGAGTGGATCGCCGCGCAGCCCTGGTGCAACGGCCGCACCGGCATGATCGGCATCTCCTGGGGGGGCTTCAACGGCCTGCAACTGGCCGCACGCCAACCACCGTCCCTGGGCGCCATCATCACCGCCTGCTCCACGGACGACCGCTACACCGACGATATCCACTACATGGGCGGCTGCCTGCTGGGGGACAACCTGTCCTGGGCGTCCACCATGTACAGCCACACCGCCCTGCCGCCGGACCCGGCCATTGTCGGCGAGCGCTGGCGGGACATGTGGCATGCCCGCATGGAGGGCAGCGGCTTCTGGCTGGAGCAGTGGCTGCGCCACCAGCACCGCGACGACTACTGGCGGCACGGTTCCATCAACGAGAACTACGACCGCGTACAGATCCCGGTGATGGCCATCTCCGGCTGGGCCGACGGCTACTCCAACGCCGTGTTCCGCCTGCTGGAGAACCTGCGCGGCCCCCGCATGGGGCTGATCGGCCCCTGGGGCCACAAGTACCCCCACCAGGGCCTGCCCGGGCCCACCATGGATTTCCTCAGCGAAGCGGTGCGCTGGTGGGACCGTTGGCTCAAGAACGAGGCTTCGGGGATCGAGGCGGAACCCATGCTGCGCGCCTGGATGCAGGACAGCGCCCCGCCGGAGCCGAACCTGCGCACCCGTCCCGGGCGCTGGGTGGCCGAGAACAGCTGGCCGTCACCGCGCGTCGAGCACGTCAGTCACCCCCTGCTGCGCGGTCGCGTGGGCGGGCCCGGGGCCCGTGAAGATAGCGGTGAGTTGCACATCCAGTCGACCCTGTCCGTGGGCCTTTTCGCCGGGCGCTGGGCGTCGTTCACTGCCACGCCTGATCTGCCGCACGACCAGCGCGAGGAGGACGGCGGCGCTCTGGTGTTCGACAGCGAGCCCCTGACCGCGCCGATGGAGATCCTGGGCGCGCCGGTGGTGACCCTGCGCCTGGCCGTGGACCAGCCGGTGGCCATGATCTGCGTGCGGCTGTCGGACGTGGCCGAGAACCAGGAAGCGACGCGCGTTACCTACGGCTTGCTCAACCTCACCCACCGGAACAGCCACGAGACGCCGGAGCCCCTGGAACCCGGAACGTTCTACACCGTTCGGGTCCAGCTCAACGACATTGCCCAGCGCTTCCGGGCGGGGCACCGGCTGCGCATCTCCCTGTCCACCTCCTACTGGCCGGTGGCCTGGCCCGCACCACGACCGGTGTGCCTTACCGTGGCCACCGCCCAGAGCAGCCTGGACCTGCCCATCCGCCGCGGCGGCGAGGCCGACGACGCCGCCATCCATGATCCGGGGCCAGCGCGCGGGGCGCCCCAGTCGGAGACTACGCTGCTGCAGCCGCGGGACTACGGCTGGACCGTGACCCGCGATCTGGCGGCGGACCGCTCGGTGCTGGAGGTCAAGAAGGACGAAGGCGCGTTCCGTATCAACGCCCTGGAGTTGGACATGCGCATCCGCACCGTGGAGTGGTACAGCCACCAGGGCAACGACTACGGCTCGGTGCGCGGCGAGACACTGAGCGAACGGGGGCTGGTCCGGGGTGACTGGGCGGTGACGGTGCGGACCCGCACGGTGCTGACCTCGGACGCCACGCACTTCCACTTGCGTGCGGAAATGGACGGCTTCGAGGGCGACCGGCGCGTCCATTCCCACAACGTCGAACGTTCCATTCCGCGGAATCTGGTCTAACTGGCATTGGGAGGTGGCACCATGGCCGAAACGTTCACCATCGGGGTCCTCAGCGGCGACCCCAACCTGCCTTACAGTTACGGCGTCGACGGCCGCTTCGGCCCCGACGACATGGAGGCCGTGCGCCGCGCAGTGGAGGCGGTGGACGGCCTGGAGGATTACCGTGCCATCGAATTCAGCGACCATGGCGAGTTGCTGGAACGTCTCCAGTCGGACCCGCCGGACCTGGCTCTGAACTTCTGCGATACGGGCTACCGCAATCTGCTGACCAATGAGCGCAACATCCCCGCGCTGCTGGAACTGCTGGACATCCCCTACACCGGTTCCGATCCGGCCTGCATGGGCGTGTGCAGCGACAAGGCGCTGGTGCGGCTGCTGGCGGCCAACCACGGCATTCCCGTCCCCGGGGAGACGGTGGTGGACCTGCGCAGCGACCCGCTCACGGTACCGGAGCTTTACCCGGCCATGATCAAGCCCAACGGCGGCTGCGGCAGCCTCGGCGTGACCACAGACTCGGTGGTGCACGACGCCACCGAGGCCGACAGCTACCTGCGCTGGCTGGCCTCCGAAATGCCGGAGGCGGGTGCCCGAGCGCTGATCCAGGACTTCCTCACTGGCCCGGAATACACCCTAGGTTTGATCGGCAATCCCACCACCGGGCTCACGGTGCTACCGATTCTCGAGATCGACTACAGCGCCCTGGACCCGGACCTGCCCCCGATCCTCTCCTACAGTTCCAAGGTGGATCCGGATTCGCCCTACTGGCAGGCCCTGCGCTTCCGGCAGGCGGAGCTGGACACGGCCACCGAGGCGGCCATGGTGAGCGAGGCGGTGTGGCTGTTCGAGCGTCTGGGCTTCCGCGACTATGCACGCATCGACTTCCGCGCCGGCGCCGACGGCGTCCCGCGGCTCCTGGACGCCAACTTCAACCCCACCTGGAGCCACGACGGCAAGATGGCGATCATGGCTGGCTGGGCGGGCTACGACTATGCCGATCTGGTGCGGATGATCATCGAGGCGGCCCGGGAGCGGTACGGGCTGTAGGGCGGACCTTCAGGTCCGCCTTGCGTTTCCCGGAAACGCGAACCGCGGAGGTCAATCCGAGGTGGTCATGGCGGACCTGATGGTCCGCCCTACCGATTCTGTCGGTGCATCTCGATGCACCGCGACGAGGCCCAGGCCCTGGATCAAAGCTTCCCGGCGTGCTTTGGATGCCCAGGGTGTCGCGGCTTGCGCCGCTCCTACAGTGGGCGCCCACGGGATCAACCGTAGGGTGGACCTTCAGGTCCACCATTGCGGGGTTCGGCGAGCCACGTTGGCCTGCATATCGGGGAAGTCGGACCTGAAGGTCTGCCCCCTACGGATCAGCTCTACAGGAAACCCCGTGGAATGGTCTCGTCCCACTCCCGGCGGCGCACCTGCTCCTGGCCCTCGTACGCCTCCAGGGTTGCCTGGACACGGAAGTTGTCCCGGTCACCGGAAATCACCGTGCGGCACTCGATGCGCACCGACCAGTCGCCGCGGCGGAACTTGGTCTTCTGCTGAATCTCCGCCCAGGCACTCAACGGATCGTCATCGCGAATCCGGAAGGTTCGGCGCATGGTGTAACCGATGGTGAGGTCGATGTCCTCGATGCGTGCCAGCGCGGCCCCGCCGAAATCGCCACCATCGCCGAAGGCGGTATACACCATTTCGTCCGTGGTCAGATCCAGCTCCACCAGCCGCTGGTTCTGCGCCCACTCCAGCGGCGTGTGCTCGGACACCGGCCCGCGCTCCGGCGGCTCGAAGGGCCTGAGTTCCGCGTCCGCCTCCCGCGGTGGCCGCTCCGGGAGCTCCAGAGTGCTGGTGCCCGTGTAGACCGTGAGTTCCACGGGTTCCGGTGACGGCCAGATCATGGGCCAGTAGCTGGTGGACACGGCAACCCGGACGGTGTGGCCGGCCCGGAAGCCGTAGCCGATGTCGTTCAGCTGCACCCGCACCCGGTAGCGTTTCCCGGGCTCCAGCGGTTCGGGGTGCTCATGGCTGTCCCGGTGGGTCAGGTTGAGACTGCCCCAGCTGACCCGGGTGGAACTGCCGTCCGGCGCAACGTCGTTCAACCGCACGATCACCTGCGCCACGGGCTGGTCCACGGAGAGTTCCAGGGTCACCACCGGGGCACCCAGGATCTCCATGGGCGCCGCCAGAGGGTCGGAGTCGAAGGCCAGCGACTTGCCGTCGTCGGCACGCTGATCCAGGGGCGCGTCCCCATGGGCGCCGAAGCCGTAGAAATCGCCGCCGCGCAGGCCCGTGGTCTGGGGCGAGCGTACGCGCACGGCGTCCTCCGCATCGGCTTTCTCGCCCAGGGAGAGCACATTCAGGTGCCAGCGCCGGTTGTCGATCCGCGGCGACGGCCAGGTCTCCTCGGCCACCCAGCGCCCGGGGCGTTCGGGGTGGTAGGGCGCCGGCGGCAGCCAGTCCTCCATCCACACACGCACCTGCGGTTCGTCCATGATGCCGGTGTCCACGCCCTTGAGCCAGTAGTCCCACCAGCGCACCGCCTCCTGGAAGAAGCCGATCTGCGGCCCCGGCTCGGCGGCATGGGGAAAGGCGTGTGGCCAGGGGCCGATGAGCGCCTTGCGCGGCACGTTCAGGCCTTCCATGAGTCGGGGGATGGCATTAACGTAGCCGTCCGCCCAGCCGCCTACGGCATAGACGGCACAGTCGATGGCGTCGAAGTTCTCGCACACGGAACCGTGCTGCCAGTAGGCATCCCGGGTGGGATGGCGCATCCAGACCGCCGGAAACAGGCGGTTGTGGTCCAGCCGCTGGAGCCACTGCTCCCGCCAGGCGTCCCCGGCCAGCTCCGGGTCCGGCGGGCAGGCATTCACCGAGAACAGCGCCGAACCCCAGGCCAGGTTCTCGTTCAGCAGGCAACCCCCCTTGTAGTGGGCGTCGTCGGCGTAGCGGTCGTCGGTGGAGCACATGGTGATGATGGCCTTCAGCGC
>SKYZ01000224.1 GCA_007127625.1 Aquisalimonas sp.
GGCATCAACCAGGCCGTCACTGAGGCCCTGGCCTTCGGCCAGGCCTCCGGCCTGGACATGGACAAGGTCATCCAGGTGGTCAGCGGCGGTGCGGCCGGCAACTGGTTCCTGCAGATGCGTGGACCCACCATGGTGAAAGGCACCTATGAGCCCGGCTTCAAGCTCGGCCTGCACCACAAGGACCTCACCATCTGCCGCCAGATGCTGAACAACATGAACGTGGCGCTGCCCATCGTGGAAATGACCCTCAAGCACTATGAGCGCCTGATGGATGCCGGCTACGCGGACGAGGACATCTCCGCCCTGTACCGTGACAAGCAGGCCATGTTCAGTAACGGCAACAAGCGCTCGCTGTAACGGCGGGCACGGAGGACGATCATGGGCGATAACGGCGACACCGACGACCGCTTCGACACCTTCGAACCGGTCAATCATCTGGAGCGCGCCCTGGTGTCGGCGCAGAACGGTGACACCGACACCGTCGATTTCATGGAGCAGCTCGCCGGCGCGCAGGTGGCGATTCTCGTGGACCAGGAGTTCGCCTCCACCGAGCATCCGGAAGGCGTGCGCCCGCTGGTGCTGGAAGGCCCCGATGGCGAGGGGCTGCTGGCGCTGTTCACGGCGCCCGCCCGGGGCTACCCCATGACCGAGCAGAACCCCGACTTCGCCTTCTCCGTGGAGGTTTCCTTCGCCTGGGCGGTCAACAGCACCTGGGAGGGCATGGGGCTGGTGGTGAACCCCGGCTGGCGCGTGGGGCTGACCATTCCGGCGGAGACGGTGAGCGCGATGAAAGGGGCACAGCCGAAACCGTCGTAGCAGCCGTTATCCCCGCATGCGCAGCAGGATGCTGTCCACGTTTTCCTCTTCCAGCCGGCCGCGGATGGCCTCCACGCGTCCCCGGTCCGCGAAGGGGCCGATGCGCACCCGGTGCCACGTCTCGCCGCCGTCCACCTCGACGCTGTGGATGTCGGCCTGGACACCCATGAGGGCCAGGCGGGCCTTCAGCCGGTCGGCATCCTCGTGGGAGCGGAACGAACCGGCCTGGACCATGTACTGGGCATCGGCGTCGGGTTCCGGCTGCTGCGCAGGTTCGGCGGGAGTCTCGGCTTCCGGAGTCGGCACTGGCGTGTCGTCGCCGGGGGGGATCGGCGAGACCTCGGGTTCCGATTCGTCCGGGACCACCACTTCCATTTCCGAGAGCAGCTCATAGAACTCGAAGCGCGGTCGGCTGCTGCCCTCGTCCTCCTGCCGGGCATCACCATCTCCGGCGCTGCTGCCGCCGGCTATGTCGGCTACGCTGCCGTCGCGTTCGTGGTGCATGTGCACCAGATACGCAATGAACAGCCCCGGCAGCAGGCCACTGAGCACCAGCAGCCACGCCGGGGCGCGGCCGGTGTTGCTGCTGCGGGACTGGGGTTTGCGCTTCGCGCCGGTCTGCCTGCCTTTCGCCATACCGTATCCGTGGTTGCCTACATGCTCTCGGGCGCGGAGACACCGAGGAGCGCGAGGCCGTTGCGAATCACCTGACGGGCCGCCAGGACCAGATTCAGGCGAGCATCGCGCAGATCGGCGTCGTCGACCAGGAACTGGTGCGCGTTATAGTAAGTGTGCACATGGCTCGCGAGCTCCCGCAGGTAGTGGGCCACCTGGTGTGGCTCCCGGGCCCGGGCGGCCACCTCGATCAGTTCCGGGTAACGGCCGATGGCGCTGACCAGTTCGGTTTCATGGGACTCCGTCAGCCGCGTGAGGTTGCGGTCGCCGTTGTCCGGGTCGTGTTGGAGACCTTTTTCCCGTAACTGGCCCAGCACGCTGCAGATGCGCGCGTGGGCGTACTGGATGTAGTACACCGGGTTGTCGTTGGACTGGGACTTGGCCAGCTCCAGGTCGAAGTCCAGGTGTTGCTCCGGTTTGCGCATCACGTAGAAGAACCGTGCCGCATCGTCGCCCACGTCCTCGCGCAGTTCCCGCAGGGTGACGAACTGTCCGGAGCGCGTGGACATCTGCATGCGCTCGGCGCCGCGGTAGAGAATGGCGAACTGCACCAGGCGGATGTCCAGCTGTTCGGGCTGCTTGTCGAAGGCCTGCAGCGCGGCGTGGACGCGCGGGACGTAGCCGTGGTGATCGGCACCCCAGACGTCGATGCAGTTGGCATAGCCGCGCTGGAACTTGTTCAGGTGATAGGCGATGTCCGAGGCGAAGTACGTGTAGGCGCCGTTCTCGCGGCGCACCACCCGATCCTTTTCGTCGCCGAAGGTGCTGGCGCGGAACCAGGTGGCGCCTTCGTCCTGGTACAGGTGGCCGGCCGCGTCGAGCTGTGCCAGCGCATCCTCCACGGCACCGCTGTGTGTCAGTGACCGCTCCGAGAACCACTCGTCGTAGTGGACGCCGAAGCCTTCCAGGTCGTCGCGGATGTCGCCCAGCACCTGGTCCAGGGCCACCTGGAAGACGGTCTCGAAGGCCTCTGCGCCGAGCAGTTCCTTGCAGCGGATGACCAGGGTGTCGATGTACTCTTCCTTGTCGCCGCCCTCGGATTCGTCCAGGGGCATCTCGGCCAGCACCACTTCTGCCGGATGCAGCAGGGTGTCGCTGTGCTTTTCGGCCAGGAGGCGGGCGATGTCGCGCACATACTCACCGCGGTAGGCGTTGTCGGGCAGGCGCAGGGTTTCGCCCTGGTGTTCCAGGTACCGCAGCCAGACGCTGGCGGCAAGGATATCCATCTGCCGGCCGGCGTCGTTGACGTAGTATTCGCGGTGGACGGTGTAACCGGCAACGGCGAGCAGGCTCGCCAGGGCACCGCCAAAGGCCGCACCGCGACCGTGCCCCACGTGCAGCGGGCCGGTGGGGTTGGCGGAGACGAATTCCAGGTTGATCGCCTCACCGGCGCCCAGCGCGGATCGTCCGTAGTCGTCGCCCTGGTTCAGTGCGTCGCGGATGGCCGCGTAGGCGGCGTCGGCGGTGATGGTTACGTTGATGAAGCCGGGGCCGGCGATGTCCACGCGCTCGATGCCCGGGTCGGCCGGCATGGCCGCGACCAGCTGTTCGGCCAGGTCGCGGGGTTTCATGCGGGCCTGCTTGGCCAGGATCATGGCGGTATTGACGGCATAGTCGCCGTGGGTCTTGTCGCGGGCGCGCTCGACCTGCACGTCCACCCGGGTGTTAGCGGGCAGGGTGCCGTCATGGGCGAGGGTGTCCACGGCGGTGGAGATCAGGCTGCGCAGCTTCTCTTTCATGCGTTACACGGGGCCGTCGGTGAGGGTTTGCGCGCGTATTATCCCGGTTCGGGGCGTCCCCCACAAATCGATGTTGGGCGGTGCTCGCGCGGAGTTCTGGCAGGCCCTGTGCGTGGCTTCGATCCGGGACGCCGGGGCAGCGGGTCTTCCGCATCCGGACACGCCGCAAGTACGTCCCTGTAGGCTCGACTGCGGCCGTCCTGGCCGCAGACGGTCCGGCAGCGGAAGACCCGCTCCCCGGCTACCGGCCATCTTCAGGGCTTAGTCAAGTGCGACATCGCGAAGTAGGCGGGTGACGTTTTCATTGGTCTGATCCGCTGTCACGCCCAGACCGGCAAAGTACCTCGCCAGCACCGTCTCGACGGCAGCCTCCCGGTCGGTCACGACCTCCCGGGCAGTACCCGGGGTCAGTATCGCCAGCACCCGGGTCTGCAGGTACCGTTCCAGTTCCAGCTCCTGGTCCAGCAGGCGGCGGCGTAACTCTGCCGCGCCGGCGTCCGAGGCCGCCCGGTGGCGCAGGCCGTCGCGGGCCCGGCGATAGGGGCGGAGCACCTCGGCTTCCAGCGACTCGCTTTCGGTCACGACAGCAGTCACCGTCGGCGTCGCCGCCGGGCCGTGATCGTTGCCGGCGCTCCACAGCAGTGTCAGCAGGGCGGTCACGCAGACCCCGCTTTCGTCCTGCAGGGCCAGCACCGTTTCCTTGACCCCGGGCTGGCCGTACATGCGGGCCAGGGCCGCCCAGGCGGGATCGGCAAGCTGGTCCGGGTCGAGGTCGGAGGGTGCATTCATTGGTCCGGCTCAGGTAATCAGTACCAGGCGCGCCTCGTTGAGCCGCTGCAGGGTTTCCGTGTCGCCGCCCTTGTCCGGGTGGTGCTGCTGTGCCAACTGGCGGTAGCGGCGGGTGACCTGATCGGCGTTCACCGGTTCCTCGAGGCCGAGGAGGTCCAGGGCTTCACGGTGGCGTTCGCCACCGTCCAGTCGCCGCCAGAACCCGCTCAGCATGGCTTCGAGGGTTTCTGCATCCATGGCCTCCAGGTTGGCCAGCTCCAGGTAATAGGTGCGCAGTGGGTCCGCCTGGGCGATGGCCCGTGCGTCGCCGGTCCCCGCCGAGGGCAACGGGCGCATGGCGATGTCGAGACAGTGAATGTCCAGCCACTCGCCGCGGGCCGCGAGCCGGTCCTGCAGGCGATAGAGACAATGGAACAGCAGGAAGTGGACGCGGAACAATGCCATCGGGTCGCCCAGATCAGTGCCGGCAAAGGGGGCGACCTCCGCGCCCTCCAGGCGCCTCAGGAGGGCATGCTCCGTCTGGCCGTCCGGTGCCTGACGGACCTGTTCCAGCACGGCGTCCAGCAGATGATGATCGGCGGTGGCTTCGGTCATGCGGCTGATGCTACACCTCTCGTCTCGCTGCTTGCCACAAACGCCATCAGCATGCTCCGAGGCGCGTGATGAATGCGGTGCGGAGTTCGCTGGCAGCGCCGGCTATACACACCGCCTGGAGTCGGTGAAACAGGGTTGACACCGGCGCGATTGTGCACAAGGGGGCGGCATACGCAGGCAGGAGCCCGGATAATCGGCGATATTTCAGGTGCCGGTTTCGAGAGGTTTCATAAATCACTGTATTGAAAGGAAATGACGGAGTTTGTTGAATTATTGGGCAATGTAGCAGCCTCCCTGACAGAACAGGCACTTCCCGGCGCCATCACGAATTCGTCCACACGGTTATCCACAGGTTCTGTGGATGACTGCGTGGACACCGGGAGCGACGCACGCACCCTGGCCGGGTACACTCGCCCGCACGGATATCGACTCGGGAAACCCCATGACCGATGCGCTGGTCATTCACGTTGCGGTGCCCGCACCCATGGACGGCACCCTGGATTATCTCCCACCTGCCGCCTCGGCGGAGCCACCGCCTGCGGGCACGCGGGTCCGTGTGCCATTCGGTCGTCGTCGTGTGATCGGAATTGTCACCGGCAGCGGGGAGCGCCCCCGGATCTCCGGTCACCGGCTGCGTCGCATCCAGGAAGTGCTGGACACCGATCCTCTCCTGCCGGCGGAGTTGCTGAAACTCGGCCTCTGGGCCGCCGACTATTACCATCACCCGCCTGGTGAAGTATTGACCGGGTTTCTGCCGGCGCCGCTGCGCCAGGGGCAGCCCGCGGAGCGTCGCCCGCCGGAGTACTGGCAGCTCGCCGAATCCGGGCGCGGCACCAATCTCGAGGCAATGCGCCGGCGGGCGCCCCGGCAGGCGGCGGTGCTCGAGCGCCTCGGTGAGGCTCCCGAGGGGTTACCGGTGGCCGCGCTGGCCGATCTGGAAGGGGACTGGCGCGGTGCGCTGCGCACGCTGGAAGAGCGCGGCCTGCTGGTGCGAACACCCCCGCGTCAGAGCAGTGCCACCCTTGCACCACCGGCACTCAATGAGGCGCAGCAGCAAGCGGCCGATGCCATTGTCGACTCCCTGGGCGGGTTTCGTGCGCATCTGCTGGAAGGCGTCACTGGCAGCGGCAAGACGGAGGTGTATCTGGCCGCAGTGGACGCCACCCTGGCGCGCGGCGAACAGGTGTTGGTGCTGGTGCCGGAGATCGGACTGACGCCTCAGCTCATCGAGCGTTTCAACGCGCGGGTGCCCGGCCGCGTCGCCGTGCTTCATTCCGCGCTGGCGGACGGTGAGCGCAGGGATGCCTGGCTCGCCGCCGCCGCCGGTGACGTGGACGTGCTGATCGGTACCCGTTCGGCACTGTTCACGCCCCTGCCGCGTCCAGGGCTTTTCATTGTCGACGAGGAACACGATGCCTCGCTGAAGCAGCAGGACGGTTTCCGGTACCACGCCCGGGATCTCGCTGCCGTTCGCGCCCGGAATGTGGACTGTCCGCTGGTCCTGGGCTCCGCCACACCTTCCCTGGAGAGCCTCCACAACGCCGAGGCCGGACGCTACAGCCTGCTGGGACTGCCCAGGCGCGCCGGGGCGGCCCGGCCACCGCGCCTGGAGTTGCTGGACATACGCGGTCAGCCGCTGGATGCCGGCGTCGCGCGCCCGGTGCAGGAGCGGATGCAGCAGCACCTGGACGGCCATGGGCAGGTCCTTCTATTCCTCAATCGGCGTGGCTTCGCACCCGTGCTCCTGTGCCACGACTGCGGCTGGATCGCGGGCTGCCCCCGTTGTGATGCCCGCCTTACCTGGCACCAGCACGCGCACCGGCTACGCTGCCACCACTGCGGCTATGAACGCCCGGTGGATCGCCAGTGCCAGGACTGCGGGAGTACCGACCTGCGGGACGTCGGCCAGGGAACGGAGAAGCTTGAGCAGGCTCTGTCCGCCCGTTTTCCGGACCACGGCGTGGTCCGGATCGACCGGGACAGTACTCGGCGCAAGGGGGCCATGAGCGACATGCTGGAGCAGGCGCGTCGGGGCGAGGCGCGCATCCTGCTCGGGACGCAGATGCTGGCCAAGGGCCATGACCTGCCGGATATCAGTCTGGTGGCGATTCTCGACTGTGATCACGGACTGTTCGGGTCGGACTTCCGCGCGCCGGAGCGCATGGCCCAGCTGATCACCCAGGTCTCGGGCCGGGCCGGCCGCCGTGAGCGACTCGGTGAAGTGCTGATCCAGACCCATCACCCGGAACACCCGCTGCTGGACACTCTGCTGCGCGAGGGCTATGGCCGGTTCGCCCGGGTCATGCTCACGGAGCGCCGGGAGGCCGCCCTGCCGCCGCATACCCACATGGCCCTGATCCGCAGCGAGGCAGTGGACGCCGAGGCGCCGAAGGCGTTTCTGGAGGCAGTTCGCGAGGCCGGAGAAGCCCAGTGCGGTGATGACGTTCTCCTGATGGGGCCGGTGCCGGCACCCATGGAGCGGCGTGCCGGCCGTTACCGTGCCCAGCTTCTGCTGCAGGCTGCACAGCGGTCGCCGCTGCATGCGCTGCTGCGGCGCCTTGTCCCGGTGTTGCCGAACCTCTCCGGTGCCCGGCGTGTTCGCTGGTCCGTGGACGTGGATCCCCAGGACATGCTGTAGGCCGGGGGCAGGGTGAGTCCGGAGGCATCACGCTCATGCCCTGTGTCAGCAACAAAAAAAGGCCGCCCGAGGGCGGCCTTTTTCGGGATGTTACCCGGTGGTCCGGATCAGAGATCCTTGACCGTGGCGGCCATGGCGCTGGCCACCTTCTGGGCATCGCCGAAGACCATCTTGGTCTTGTCGCCGTAGAACAGGTGGTTCTCCACGCCGGAGAAGCCGGTGCCACGACCGCGCTTGATGACCAGCACGTTCTCGGCATCTTCCACGTCGAGGATGGGCATGCCGTAGATCGGGCTGGACTCGTCGGTCTTGGCCGCCGGGTTGACCACGTCGTTGGCGCCGATGACCAGGGCCACGTCGGTGACCTTGAAGTCCTCGTTGACCTCTTCCATGTCGTAGATCATGTCGTACGGCACACCGGCTTCGGCCAGGAGCACGTTCATGTGGCCGGGCATGCGGCCCGCCACCGGGTGGATGGCGAACTTCACCTCCACGCCGCGCCCCTGCAGGCTCTGCACCATTTCCCAGATCTTGTGCTGGGCCTGGCCAACGGCCATGCCGTAGCCGGGCACGATGACGACGCTGTCGGCGTAGGCCATGAGGTAGGCCGCATCCTCGGCGCCCATCTCCTTCATCTCGCCTTCGGGGCCGGCGCTGGTCGACTGCGTGGTGCCGAAGCCGCTGAACAGCACGTTGGTGATGGGCCGGTTCATGGCCTTGGCCATCAGGTGCGTGAGCAGCATGCCCGCGGCACCCACCAGCGTACCGGCGATGATCAGCGCGGCGTTGCCCAGCACGTAGCCCTTGAAGCCGACCGCGAGACCGGTCAGGGCGTTGAACAGGGAGATGACCACAGGCATGTCCGCGCCGCCGATGGGCACGGTCATGAACACGCCGAACACCAGCGCCAGGGTGAAGAACACGAAGATCGGGAACACGCCGCCGCTGAAGAACACCCAGATCCCGGCCAGGACCATGGCAGCGAACAGAGCGATGTTCACGATCTGCTGTGCAGGCAACAGGCTGCTCCGCTGCATGCGCCCGTCGAGCTTGGCCCATGCGACCAGCGAGCCCGAGAAGGCCACCGACCCGATCAGGCCGCCAAGCACCGCCAGGATGGCGATGTCGTAGCCCATCTGCTGGTAGATCGCGGTGTTGCCGGAATCGGCCAGCAGACGCTGGGCTTCCAGCAGAGCCACCGCACCGATGCCGCCGGCCGAGCCGCCGCCCATGCCGTTGTACAGCGCGACCATCTGCGGCATTTCCGTCATCTGCACGCGCTTGGCGGTAACCCAGGCAATGCCGCTGCCGATGCCGATACCGATGATGATGAGCAGGTAGTTGGAGAAGCCGTAGATATCACCGTGGAAGAAGGTGACCACCACGGCCAGCACCATGCCGACACCTGCCCACATGACGCCCTTGCGCGCCGTCTTCGGCGAGCTCATGGCCTTGAGCCCGACGATGAACAGGACGGCCGCCAGGAAGTAACTTAACTGTATGAGAGTTGCCATTCCTGTGCCCCCTTATCCTTCGTCTTTGCTGCTCTTGAACATGTCGAGCATGCGCTCAGTGACCACGTAGCCGCCGACCGCGTTGCCCGCACCCAGCAGCACGGCGATGAAGCCGATGAGCTGTTCCATGGGCGTCTGGGCATGCCCCAGCGCGATCATCGCACCGACGACGACGATACCGTGGATGAAGTTGGAGCCGGACATCAGCGGTGTGTGCAGAATGACCGGCACCCGGGAGATCACTTCATAGCCCGCCACTGCGGACAGCATGAAGATGTACAGTGCAGTGAATCCCTCGATCATGATTTTTTGCCTCCTTCCAGGCGCTCACGGGTGGGGCCGTGCTTGATCTCGCCGTCGTGGGTCATGCAGCTGTCCGCCAGCACCTGGTCATCCCAGTCCAGGTTCAGCTCGCCGTCCTTGATGATCAGCGTCAGGAAGTTGTAGAGGTTCCGCGAGTACATCTCGCTGGCATGTTGGCACAGGGCGCTGGCGGTGTTCTTCGGCCCGTACACGATGACGCCGTTGTGGTCGACTTCCTTGCCAGCCTTGGTGAGCTCGCAGTTGCCGCCCGTCTCCGCGGCCAGGTCGATGATCACGGCACCGCGCTTCATGCGCTCCACCGTGGCCTGGTCGATGAGCTTCGGAGCCGGCTTGCCCGGGATGGCCGCCGTGGTGATGACGGCGTCCGCCTTGGCCACGTGGTCGGCGAGGACATCGGCCTGCTGCTTCTTTTCCTCGTCGGTGAGCTCGCGGGCATAGCCGCCTTCGCCCTCCGCCGAGACCCCGGTCTTGATGAACTTGCCGCCCAGCGACTCCACCTGCTCCTTGGTGGCGGAGCGCACGTCGTAGGCCTCGACCACCGCGCCCAGGCGCTTGGCTGTGGCGATGGCCTGCAGGCCGGCAACGCCGGCACCGATGACCACCACCGTGCTCGGACGGATGGTGCCCGCGGCAGTCGTCATCATGGGAAAGAGCTTCTGGCTCATGTTGGCGGCCAGCAGTGCCGACTTGTAGCCGACAATCGAGGCCTGCGAGGACAGGGCGTCGATGGACTGGGCCCGGGTGATCCGCGGCACCAGTTCCATGGAAAAGCTGGTGACGTGGCCCTTGGTCAGCGCCTTGATGCGGCTGTCACCCTCGTGAGGTGCCATGAAGCCCATGAGCACGCTGCCCTTCTTGAGCTTGCCCGCGTCTTCGGCGCTGGGTGGCTGTACCCGGAGGACGACATCTGCGTCCTTGTACAGCTTGTCGGCCGATTCAACGATGGTGACGCCTTCGTAGGCGTCATCATTGAAGCCGCTCTCCTTGCCGGCGCCGGATTCCATGAGGATTTCCACACCGAGCTTGTCCAGCTGCTTGATGACGCTCGGCACCAAGGCGACCCGGCGCTCTCCTGGCTGGGTCTCCTTGGGCACGGCTACTCGTATTGCCATGATTGATGTCTCCCGTCTTTCCAACAGGGTGGGTCCGAGTGGTCGGCTGCGGCGCCCTTGCCTGGCCCGGCCCCGGTGACGCGATCGTCATGGAACGCTGAGGCCTGCGCCACCCCGGGCTTCGGCAGGTCTCCCCCCGCTTGCCGCAGCCCCGGACAAAAAAGCGCGGTCGGATACTCCGGCCGCGCTGGCCCAGAAAGAATAACGCATGTACTAAGGGTTTTGAAGGAATCGGCGCTCATTTCGGTATGTGCAGTCCGGATTACGAGTTCGTGACAGGCTCGGCACCGGGATTGCCTTTTGCCAGGACATCTGGGATATATAAGGAGTGTGACCCGCTACGGGGCGCCGTCAAGGAGAGCGCATCGTGCTCGACCTGAGTAACCAGATCCTGCGCACGGACGTGTCCGGCATGCCGCTGGAGTGGATTACCTACCAGGAGGCGGCGCGTCTGTATTACATGGAGCAGGTGGTCTACAGCTGCGGCCGGCTGCTGTATCGCGTCCACGGCGGTTACAACGCGGTGACCGGGCGCCGTAGCGTGCTGGAGCTGAACTCCATTATCGCCACCAACGGTGCAGTGCAGGCGATCCTCAAGGGGCACAGCGGGTATGCGCCACCGCTGGATAACAAGGCGCTGTTCCGCCGCGATGATCACATCTGCATGTACTGCGGCGGGCGTTTCCCCACCAGTGGCCTGTCCAGGGACCACGTCACGCCCATCAGTCAGTCGGGCCAGGATGTCTGGACCAACGTGGTGGCGGCCTGTAAGCGCTGCAACAACGACAAGGCCGGGCGCACGCCGGAACAGGCGGGCATGCAGCTCCTGGCGGTGCCCTTCAAGCCGACGCATGCGGAGTACGTCTATCTCAAGGGGCGTCGCATTCTCGCGGACCAGATGGAGTTCCTGCGGGCGCACTTCCCGCGAACCAGTCCGCTGCGCAATCGCAGTGTGGCCGCGGAAGCAGGGGTTGACCTCTCGGCAGTATAGGCCTAGCGTTAAGGCATGATGAACCGGACCGCAACGCTGCTTCGACTGCGACTGCTTGGCCCGGCTTCCTGAAGGAAGACCGGGAGCAAGTGCATGGCGTGGTTTGTGGCGGTTTCTGCAGTCGGGTTGAAACAATGTCCTCTTCAAGTTTTCCAGTGAATCGATCCTCCGGGCGGTGGATGTCCATCCACTCGCCGGTTTACTGCGCCCTCCTGTTTGCTCTTCTGCGACTGCCCGGCGGCCACCGGGCGGCTGGCAGCCCGATGGCCGATACCTGCGCGCCAGCGCTGACGGGATGAACAGTTCGAGGATTTCGGAGCAAGCAATCATGTTGAATCAGCCCAGTGACAAATACCGCGCTTTCCCGCAGGTCCCCCTGAAGGACCGAACCTGGCCGGACGCCGTGATCGACCGTCCGCCGCATTGGTGCAGTGTCGACCTGCGCGACGGCAATCAGGCGCTCATCGAGCCCATGGACGGCGAGCGCAAGCGGCGGATGTTCGATGCTCTTGTGGCGATCGGCTTCAAGGAGATCGAGGTGGGGTTCCCTGCGGCCTCGCAGACGGACTACGACTTCTGCCGGGAGCTGATCGACAGCGGCAGCATTCCGGATGACGTCTACATCCAGGTGCTCACGCAGTCGCGGCCGGAGCTCATCGAGAAGACCTTCGAGGCCGCGCGGGGTGCGCCCAACGTCATTCTCCACCTCTACAACTCCACCTCCACGGTGCAGCGGC
The DNA here is from genome assembly GCA_007127625.1 of Aquisalimonas sp. Lineage (GTDB taxonomy): Bacteria > Pseudomonadota > Gammaproteobacteria > Nitrococcales > Aquisalimonadaceae > Aquisalimonas. Next base: position 11,930 of record SKYZ01000224.1, read on the forward strand.
GAGTGGTGTTCGGCATGGACCGGGACGGCATCACCGAGCTGGCCGTGGAAGGCGCCAGGCAGGTGAAGGCCCTCGCGGCGGAGCAGCCGGAGACCAACTGGCTGTTCCAGTACTCGCCGGAGAGCTTTACCCAGACGGAACTGGACTACGCCGTGGAGATCGTGGACGCCGTCAACGACGTCTGGCAGCCCACGCCGGACAACCGGGTGATCATCAACCTGCCGGCGACGGTGGAAGTCTCCACGCCGAATATCCATGCGGACCAGATCGAGTGGTTCTGCCGGCAGGTCAAGCGCCGTGACGGCATTATCCTGTCGGTCCACCCCCACAATGATCGCGGCACCGCCGTGGCGGCGGCGGAACTGGCGGTGATGGCCGGTGCGGACCGCATCGAAGGCACGCTGTTTGGCAACGGCGAGCGCACCGGCAACGTGGACCTGGTCACGCTGGCGATGAATCTCTACACACAGGGCGTGCACCCCGGGCTGGATTTCTCGGATATCAACGAGACCGTGCGGCTGGTGGAGTACTGCAACCAGCTGCCGGTGCACCCGCGTCATCCCTATGCCGGGGAACTGGTGTTCACGGCCTTCTCCGGCTCCCACCAGGATGCCATCAAGAAGGGCTTTGCGGCCCAGCCGAAGGATGGCCTGTGGGAAGTGCCCTATCTGCCCATCGACCCCAAGGATGTCGGTCGCAGCTACGAGGCGGTAATCCGCATCAACAGCCAGTCCGGCAAGGGCGGCATCAGCTACCTGATGGAGCGCGACTACGGCATGACCATGCCGCGGCGGCTGCAGATCGAGTTCAGCCACGTGATCCAGAAGGTCACCGA
>SKYZ01000380.1 GCA_007127625.1 Aquisalimonas sp.
CGTAGTCCACACCGAGTCCGCCCCCCACATCCATGGTGGTCACCGGGATGACCATAGCGCGCAGCTCGGCGTAGTAACGCGCTGCCTCGCGCATGCCGCGACGGATATCCCGCACGTTGGGGATCTGGGAACCCAGGTGGAAGTGCAGCAGGCCCAGGCTCTCGGCCATGCCCTCCGCCTGCAGCCGCTCCACCACCGCCAGCGCCTGGGATGCACTGAGGCCGAACTTGGACTTCTCGCCGCCGGTGTTCTGCCACTTGCCGGCACCGATGGACGCGAGACGCACGCGCATGCCCAGCCGCGGCGTGATGCCCAGCCGGCGGGATTCGCTCACCACCAGCTCCACCTCGCTGCGCTTCTCCATGACGATGCGCACATCCAGGCCGAGCTGCTGACCGAGCAGGGCCAGACGGACGTATTCGCGGTCCTTGTAGCCGTTGCAGATGATGGTGCCACCGGCGGGGGCCAGGGCCAGCACGGCCATGAGCTCCGGCTTGCTGCCGGCTTCCAGGCCGACGCGGTCGCCGCCGTGGTGCAGGATCTCCTCCACCACCCGGCGCTGCTGGTTCACCTTGACGGGATAGACGGCGGTGTAGCCGCCGCGGTAGTCCTCGGCGGCCATAGCGGCCTGGAAGGCGCCGCAGAGGCGGTCGACCCGATCGTGGAGAATGTCGACGAAGCGCACCAGCACCGGCAGCGCGAGCCCGGCGGCCTGCACCCGGTCGACCAGCCCGGCGAGATCGATGCCCGGCCCGTCCGCGGCTCCACTAGGGTGGACCACCACGCGGCCGGCACTGTCGATGTCGAAATAGCCGCTACCCCAGTGCGCGGTATTGTATAGGTTGCGCGCGTGCTGGACGGTCCAGTCGCTCATGCGGTGCGGTACCCTGAATGCCGTTACGGAATGTGCTTGCCCCCGTCGACGGCAGGATCTGGCCGCCACCGACGGGGACGCATCAGGGTACTAACCTTTCCCGGCCGAAACCATCACGTCCGGAAACGCCCCGCCATTTCGCGCAGCTCACCGGCCAGGCGCGCCAGTTCCTCGTTGGCCGCCACCACCTGGCTGTTGGACTCGGCGTTCTCCCGCGCGATGTCGCTGAGCCGCGTGATGCTCTCGTTGATGGTATCGGCGGTGGCGCTCTGCTCCTCGGCAGCGCTGGCGATCTGGGTGTTCATGTCCGAGATCTCGCTGACCGTGGTACTCAGGGTCTCCAGCGCCGCACCGGCCTCGCCGGCCTGGGTGACGCTGTGCTCGGCCTGCTGGCGGCTCTCCTGCATGACCTGCACGCCTTCGTCGGCGCCGCCCTGGAGCTTCTCGATCATCTCCTCGATCTCGCGTGCCGAGGTCTGTACCCGGCTGGCCAGCGTGCGCACCTCGTCCGCCACCACGGCGAAGCCGCGGCCGTGTTCTCCGGCCCGGGCGGCCTCGATGGCGGCGTTCAGCGCCAGCAGGTTGGTCTGCTCGGAGACTTCCTGGATCACCGACAGCACCTTGGTGATGCCGTCACTCTGGCCTTTGAGATCGCCGATCACCTTCACGGCACGCTCCACCGCCTCGGACAGACGGTTGATGGAGCCGGTGGTCTCGTCGACGACGGTCTTGCCGTGACTGGCGGCATCGCGGCCATTGTTGGCCAGCTCCGCAGCGTGCTGGGTGTTGCGCGCCACTTCCTGAACGGTGTTGGCCATTTCGTTGACCGCCGCCGCCACCTCCTCGGTCTCGCCCTGCTGCCGGGAGCCGGAATCGCGACTGGCCTGGCTCAGTTCCTCGAGCCGGGACGACTGCTGCTGCACGCCGTCCGCCGTCTCGACGATGCTGCGGATCATGCCCTGGAAGGTCTCCATCATGGCATTGAAGGCATCGGCGGTGCGGCCCAGCTCATCGTCACGCCCGGTGTGGATGCGCATGCTCAGGTCACCCGTCTGACTGGCGGCGCCGCCCATGCTCTCCATCTGCCGGCGCATCTGGCCCAGGGGTTTGAGCACCCGCTGGATGGTGCGCAGGCCGAATACGGCCAGCAAGCCGATCACCGCCAGGGTGACGATGATGATGGTGTTCCTGCCCGCATCCGCCGCCGTCTGGGCGGCAGAAGCCGCCTCCGCGGCCTCGGCGGTGACGTGTTCCTCGAGATCCTGGATGGCACCGCGCATCTCGGCGGTGGCACTGCGAACGGCAGTCAGGGCATCAGCCTGCTCACCCTCCAGGGCGATTTGCTGGTGGCGCAGATCGTAGACGGAGGCGTCATCGTTCACCATCAGCTCGCCAAGCTCGGTGACGATGTCGTGCAGATGGCCTGCCTGCTCGCGCTGCCGGGAGTCGGCCCACTCGGAATCCCGGATGGTCGCTGCCGAGCGGGTGGCGAGGCCGAGCTGCTGGTCGATCTCGTTGCGCCGCATGCTGGTGAGCATGAACGGGTCGTCCACCAGCCGCAGGTCGCTGGCAAGCCCGTTGAGCTCGGCCACGGCAACCCGGACTGCACCGCTCAGGCCGACCACGTCCAGGCCCCGCTCGATGAGCCCCTCCACCAGCATGGGCGGCAGCGCGCGGACATCGCCGCCGACGGCCTCGAGCTCCTGGCGTAGATCCCGCTCCCGGCGCACCTGCCGGAGGGTCGCCTGGCCGGCCATGAGCTCGGCTTCCACCATGACTTCGCGGATGTGCTCGTCCATGGTGTCCACGCGTTCCTGAATGCGTTCCAGCAACTCCAGGTTTTCCCGCCGCGCCTCCTCCAGGCGCTCATCGGCGTCCACCAGAGCGCCATACCCGGCGTCCAGCTGCTCGGCAAGCTGCCGTGCGCGTCCGTCACCACCGTCGACACCGCCGAGATCGCCACGCGCCGCACGGTAGGTCTGCTCCAACTCCTCCACGGAGGTTGCCTCGGCAAGGGCCGCGACATTCTGGGCGGCGATCAGATCCGCATGCCGTTCACCGAAGGCGCCGAGCACGTTGCCTACCTCGGTGCGGGCAACCTGGTTGGGCATGATCTCATTGAGAATGTAGTCCTGGGTGGCCACCAGGCGGGCGTTGGACAGCAGTGCCACGGCAGCCAGGGCCAGTGCCGCCACGATGGCGGTACCAAACAGACCCAGCAGCATGGCGCGGATACTCATTTGCAGACGCATGGCTTGAGTCCTCAGTAAAGGTCGGCCCAGTCGAGCAGTACGTACTCGCCGTCGGTCAGGCGAGTTGGCCAGACGGTGTCACTGGCCTGGTGGTTCCCGGCGCCCAGGGTCAGCGTCTCGCCAACGCCGATATCGAATTCGCCCAGTGAGAGCAGTCCGTCCACCACGTCCTCGCGGCCGGGGTCGTCCCCCGCCTGCCGCAGTCCTTCGACGAAAGTCCGCGCGGCCAGATAGCCCTCGAGGGAGATAAAGTTCGGGGCCAGAGCACTGTCATGGGCATCCAGGGCGTCGTGGTAATCGGCCACCGCGGGCACATCCGCATCCAGGGGTGGCACCACCTGGGTGACCACGATGCCTTCGGCCATGTCCGGGTCGAGTGCGTCACGCAGGGCGTGGCTGCCGACGAAGGACACCGCCAGGAATACCGTGTCTGGGAGGTCCCAGTACGCCTCTTCGATGAACTCGGCAATGGGCGCATAGGTACCCACCATGATCACCGCCCTGGGCTCGGTTCGAGCCTCCAGAATGGTGGCAAGGCCGTGGTGGATGTTGGTGGTGCCTCGGGTGTAGCGCCCGTGAGCCAGACGCTCCCGGTCGGGTACATCGTGTGCCTCCAGCGCCGCCATGGCACCGGAGTAACCCGCATCACCGAAACCGTCGTTCTGGGTGAAGAAGGCAATCTCCTCGGGCTCGATCCCGGCTTCCAGGAGGCCATCCACCATGGCTGCGGTCTCCTGGTGATAGGAGGCGCGGAAGTTAATGACATGGCGGTCCGGCGGATCCTGGCGCAGCACGCCGGCCCCGGTGAAAGCGCCAAACAGGAGGGTCTCTTCCTGGTTGTGAATGGGAATGGTCACGATGGCCGTGGGCGTGCCGACGTTGCCCACCGAGGCGAGAATGTCTTCGTCTTCGATCAGCTCCCGTGTCGCCGGAGCGGCCTGCATGGGCTCGTACTGATCGTCGCGGGTGATCAGAGTCAATTCCCGGCCGTTGATGCCGCCGTCGGCATTGACCTCACGGAAATGCGCTTCGATACCTGCACGCATGCCCTCGCCAAGATCGGAGGCGGGCCCGGAGAATGGTGCCACCATGCCGATGCGCAGCTCGGCCGACGCCAGTGATGGCAACAGGCAGAAGGCCGCCGCCAACCCCGCCCAACGGTAGTTCGCGATCATTGTTTTCCCCACCCTTTGAACGATGCTCTGTCAGGCAGTTATCGGCGGCATGTGCCGTTTCATTAGACAGCCCGTCCGGCCGGGCCGCACCGCCCCTGTATGACCAGCCCTCGGAGTGTGGCTGTGTCTTTTTCGCCCATTGTCGAGTTTCCGGTATACACCGGATGCGAATCCGCCCATTCCGTCACAAGGTGGCAACGTGGCAGGTCTTTGCGCATAATCCCGGCCGATACGCCCGCACCCCACCACAGGGAGCTCCCATGGCATTGGATGGCGAACACTGGTTCAGCGAACCCTTCGGCGACGAGGGGGTCGCCTTCTCGCTGGAGATCACCGACAAGCTGCACGAGGAGCAGACCCCCTACCAGCACATCGAGGTCTATCAGACGAAACGCTGGGGCCGCCTGCTGGTGATCGACGGCTGTGTCATGCTCACCAGCCGCGACAACTTCACCTACCACGAGATGATGTCCCACCCGGCGCTGTTTACCCATCCAGGGCCACGCAACGTGCTCATCATCGGCGGCGGTGACTGCGGCATGCTGCGGGAGGTGCTCAAGCACCCCGGCGTGCAGCGATGCACCCAGGTGGACATCGACGCCGGCGTCACGCGTGCCGCCGAAGAGTTCTTCCCGGAGCTCTGCAGCGCCAACGACGACCCGCGCGCCGAGCTGCGCTTCGAGGACGGCATTCAGCACATCAAGGATCTGCCCGAGGGCAGCGTGGACGTGATCATCGTCGACAGCACGGATCCGGTGGGCCCTGCCGAGGGGCTCTTCGGCGAGGCGTTCTTCCGCGACGTCCACCGGGCGCTGGCGGATGACGGGCTGATCGTGCAGCAGAGCGAATCTCCGATCCTGCACGTGGACACCATCCTGCGGGACCTGCACGCGGCCATGCGCGGTGCCGGATTCACCCGGGTGGTGACCCTGCAGTTCCCCGTGTGCAGCTACCCGTCGGGCTGGTGGTCCGCCACGGTCGCCGGCAAGGGCGCCGACCTCACCGCCTTCCGCGAAGCCGACGCACGGGCGAAGCCCTTTGCCACGGCGTACTACAACGCCGGCATGCACCGCGCCGCCCTGGCCGTCCCCGAATTCTGCAAGGGTCTCTTGACCGATCAGTAGGGTGCATCGTGATGCACCACGTCGACGGCAACTCTGCCACCACGGTCGGCGTATTCCGGGGCGGTGCATCAAGATGCACCCTACGGTGGGTATGGATGCCCGCTTTGCGGGTGACGACCGGTCGAACTCAGCCGTAGGGTGGATCTTCAGATCCACCATTGACGCTCCGACGGGCCACCTCGGCTTGCTGATGTCGGGAAGGTGGACCTGAAGGTCCACCCTACCCGCTGCGGTCGCCCGCAAGGCCCAACAGATCCCGCAGGCGCCCCGTGTCCAAGTACGTCGCCACCATTTCCCCCAACCGGTCCAGCTCCGCCTCCCGGTGGGTGTTGTAGTCCACTGCGTCCCGGTCCGCGAGGCCGGCCCGGGCCAGCACGGTGTTGGCGGCGTCGGGGTGGTCGAACAGGCCATGCACGTAGCAGCCCATGACCTGGCCGTCGTCGCTGACGGCACCATCCGGCCGATTGCCGAGACGCAGCAGCGGCCGTTCGAGCGCCGCGCCCTCGGTGACGCCGTTGTGGATCTCGTAGCCACGGAGCGCGGCGCCCTCCGGTTCCACGCGTCCGCTTACCTCGCGGAGCTGCTTGCCGGGGATAAGCCGGGTATCCAGCTCCAGCAGGCCGAGCCCGGGGGTTGTCCCCGGCTCGCCTTCCAGGCCATCCGGGTCGGCAACGGTGCGGCCGAGCATCTGGTAGCCGCCGCAGATGCCGAGCACGTGGCCACCGTAGCGCAGGTGGCGACGGATGGTCTGCTCCCAGCCCTGCTGCCGGAGCCAGGCGAGATCGGTGCGGGTGCTCTTGCTGCCGGGGAGGATGACGAGGTCCGCCGCGGGCGGTGACTCATCCGGGCCGACGAAACGCAGATCCACCCGCGGGTGCAGCCGCAGGGGATCGAAATCGTTGTGGTTGCTCATGCGCGGCAGGGCGGGCACCACCACCCGCAGGGCATCGGCGCCCGGCTCGCGGTTCGTGCGGCCGATGCTGTCCTCGGCGTCCAGCACCAGCCCGTGGAGGTAGGGAAGTACGCCGAGCACCGGGGTGCCGGTGCGCTCCGCCAACCACTCCAGGCCGCTGCCCAGCAGGGCCGGATCCCCCCGGAAGCGGTTGATGACGAACCCGTGAACCCGGGCTCGCTCGGACGCGGAGACCAGCTCCAGGGTACCCACCAGCTGGGCGAACACGCCGCCACGGTCGATATCGCCCACCAGCAACACCGGGCAATCCACCATCTCGGCGAAACCCATGTTGGCGACGTCGTTTTCCCGCAGGTTGATCTCCGCCGGGCTGCCGGCGCCCTCGGCGATGATCACGTCGTAGCGTGCCGACAGCGCCTGCCAGGCGGCATGCACCGCCTCCCGGGCGCTTGCCTTGAAGGCATGATAGTCCACCGCGTCCATGTTGCCGTAGACCTGCCCACGCAGAATCACCTGGGCACCGCGGTCGCTCTGGGGCTTGAGCAACACCGGGTTCATGTCGCTGTGGGGCTCGATCCCGCAGGCCCGGGCCTGCAGCGCCGTGGAACGGCCGATTTCCCCGCCGTCGCTGGTGACGGCGCTGTTCAGGGCCATGTTCTGGGGCTTGAACGGGGCCACCGAGACCCCCTGGCGATGCAGCCAACGGCACAGGGCGGCCACCACCGTACTCTTGCCGGCGTCGGAGGTGGTGCCCTGGATCATGAGTGTGGTCATGGTGGTGTCAGAGTTCCACGCCCTTCTGCGCACGCACGCCGCCGTCCTTGAAGGCGTGCTTCACCACCTGCATCTCGGTGACGGTGTCGGCGATGTCGATGAGCTCCTGCTTGGCATTGCGGCCGGTGACCACCACGTGCTGCATCTCCGGGCGGGCCAGGAGATCGTCGAGGACGCGATCCAGGTCCAGGTACTCGTAACGCAGGGCGATATTGAGTTCGTCCAGCAGCACCAGATGGTAGGACGGGTCCTGCAGCATGGCCGCGGCTTGCTCCCACGCGTTGCCGGCAGCCTCCTCATCGCGGGTACGGTCCTGGGTATCCCAGGTATAGCCTTCGCCCATGACGTGATAGGTCACGTTCGGCTGGTCGCGAAAGAACCGTTCCTCCCCGGTGGCGAACGCCCCCTTGATGAACTGCACGATACCCACTTTCATGCCGTGGCCCAGGGTGCGGGCCACCATGCCGAAACCGGAGCTGCTCTTGCCCTTGCCGGGGCCGGTGAGCACCACCAGCACGCCCTTGTCCTCCTGGGCGCGGGCGATACGCTCGTCGATGGCGCGCTTCTTCTTCGCCATGCGGGCGGCGTGGCGTTCCGGGTCCTTGGCGTTCTCACGCATGATCGGTCTCCTCGAAGAAAGTGCCGCGGAACAGGGCGGCGGCCGCCGCCGGCGCGGACGGGAAATAGGCATGGTAATAGCTGGCGGTGAGTGATCCCTGCCGGTAGATCGCCTCGCCCGCCGTGCCTGTACGGTTGCGCACGGTGCGGGCAACGGGCTCCAGATCGGTCTCCAGCCGCGAATGATGGAACGTGTGGCCCCGCAGCTCGCCATCAGGGGTTGCCAGGGACTGCAACCCCAGGCCGGTGAGCTTGCCGGCCATCACCGCCCGCCCGGGCAGCAGACCCAGCATACGATGGGCCTGACCGTCGCCGTCCACCAGTGCCTCCATGCAGGCCATGAGCCCGCCGCACTCCGCCAGGATGGGTTTATCCTCGGCGTGGTGGGCACGGATGGCCAGCAGCATAGGCAGGTTGTCCGCAAGCTGGCGGGCGTGGAGTTCCGGGTAGCCGCCGGGCAGCCAGAGAGCGTCGCACTCCGGCAGTGCCTGCTCGTCCAGCGGCGAGAACTCCACCAGCTCCGCGCCCATGGCCGCGAGCAGCTCCATGTTGGCCCGGTAGATGAACGCAAACGCCGCATCCCGGGCCACGGCGATACGCATGCCTTCCACCAGCCGTGGCGGCGCCGGCAGCGGTTCGGCGACGAGCTCCACGCTGGCCGGCAGGGCATCCAGACCGGCCTCGCGCAGGACTTCGGCGGCGGCATCCAGGCGCTGGCCCAGATCGGCCACTTCGCCGGCCTGGACCAGCCCTAAATGACGATCCGGGACATGGAGGGCATCATTGCGCGGCACGGCGCCCAGCAGCGGTGTGCGCTCGGGCAAGGCATCGGCCAGCATGCGCCCGTGACCGGGGCTGCCGATCCGGTTGGCGATCACCCCGGACAGGCGCACGTCGTTACGATAGGTCTCGAGCCCCAGCGCCACGGCCGCGAAGGTCTGGGCCATGCCAGCGGCGTCGATGACGGGCACCACCGGGATGCCCGTGACCGCCGAGAGTTCCGCCGTGGCGGGATCGCCATCGAACAGGCCCATGGACCCCTCCACCAGCACCAGATCCGCTTCCCGCGCGGCCTCCGCCAGCCGCCAGCGGCACTCGGCCATACCGGTCATCCACGGGTGAAGCTGGTAGACGGGATTGCCCGAGGCACGCTCCAGCACCATGGGGTCCAGGTAGTCCGGGCCGTACTTGAACACGCGCACGTGGCGTCCGGCATTGCGGTGCAGCCGCGCCAGTGCGGCAGTGATCATGGACTTGCCCGAGCCCGAGCCCGGCGCGCTGATCAGTGCCGCGGGCACATGCCCGCCGACAGCGTATGGGTCGGTCACGATGGCCTCCTTGTGTGGGATTCCGGACGCGCCGGCTGAATGGTCCCTGCTCCCGCCGGGACGAACACCTGGGCGCCATCCACGGTGGCGCGGGCCAGGGGCTGCCCGTACAGCCGCTCCAGGGCCTCCGGCACCAGCATGCGCTCGGCCGGTCCCCAGCAGGCGGTGCCATCGGGATACAGCAGCAGCAGGTGATCGCACCAGCGCGCCGCCAGATTGATGTCGTGCAGGCACAGGAAGATGCCGCGATCCGCCACGGCCTGGGCGCGCAGCAGATCCATCACCGCCACCTGGTGGCGCAGATCCAGGTGGTTGGTGGGCTCGTCTGCAAGCCAGACATCCGGGTCCTGGGCCAGGGCGGTTGCGATGGCGACACGCTGACGCTCGCCACCGGAGAGGGTGCTGACCAGGCGCTCGTCCAGGCCGTCCAGCTCCATGCGCGCGAGCGCCGCGCGGGCGATGGCAACGTCTTCGGCGGTTTCCATGTCCCAGGCGGCGAGATAGGGGTGGCGACCGATAAGCACGGTCTCCAGGACGGTGGCGGGGAAGCCGTCCTGGCGTTCCTGGAATACCACTCCCACGGAGCGCGCCACATGTTTGCGGCGATAGCTCCTCAGCGGGCGGCCGTCCAGCGTGACACGGCCGCTACGCGGCTGGCGCAGACCGGCCAGGGTGTGCAGCAGCGTGGTCTTGCCGGCCCCGTTGGGCCCCAGCACTCCCCACACCTGGCCCGGTTCCACAGCGAGATCCAGAGGGACGCCGTCCGGCCGCCCCGGAATGTCGATGACCAGCTTGTCCGCAGCGAGCACGCTACTCATCAGCGACTCCGGTACAGCAGGTACAGGAATGTGGGCACACCCAGGAGTGCGGTGATCACGCCCACCGGCAGCTGCTCCGGCGCGATCATGGTGCGCGCCAGGGTGTCCGCCAGGGTCACGAGGATGCCGCCGGCCAACGCGGCGGCGGGCAAGATCAACCGCTGGTCGTTGCCAAGCACCAGGCGCAGCATGTGTGGCACCACCAGGCCGACAAAGCCGATGCTGCCGGCGGTGGTCACGGCCACGGCGGTGATCAGGCTGGCGCCGATGTAGATGGACCACTCCAGCGCGCGCACGGGCACCCCGAGGGCTGCGGCCTGCATGGGCCCGCGGGCCAGGACGTTGAGACTGCGCCCCAGGGGCATCGCCAGCAGGCAGGCCACCGCCACCGTGGTCATGGCGATCCAGGGCGTCCGGGCGTAGGTGAGGTCACCCATCAGCCAGTACAGCATGCCCGGCAGGCGCTCGGTGGGGCCCACCGCCAGCATGAAGGTGATTACGGCGCCCCAGCCGGCGGCCACCACCACACCGGTGAGCAGCAGCCGTGTGGGCGTCCAGCTCCCGGTGCCGTGGGCGAGGCCGAACACCAGCACGGTGGACAGCAGGGCACCTGCGAACGCCGCGCCGGAGACGATGGCCGCCCCCAAACCGAGAAGCATGGCAGCCAGGGCCCCCACCGCGGCGCCGCCGGAGAGCCCGAGCACGTAGGGATCGGCCAGGGGGTTGCGTAGCAGGACCTGCATCAAGGCGCCGGCTACCGCCAGGAGCCCGCCCACGGCGAACGCGGCCAGGGCCCGGGGTGCGCGCAGCTCCAGCACCAGGGTGCGGTGCAGCGCGGAGCCCTCGCCGGTGAACACCGCCCACAGCTCCGGCAGCGGGATGGGCACGCTGCCCACCGCCACCGCCACCATCACTGAGGCCACCCCCAGGCACAGCAGGATCAGCAGGGGCGGCAGCAGCCGGCCCGCGGCCACGGCGGGCGCCGCGTTGGCCGGTGAAACGCCGCCGTCAGCGGCGCTCACGGGCCCTCTCCAGTTGTTCGCACAGGGTGCGCGTGCCCTCCACCAACCGCGGCGTGGGCCGCTGGATACTGGACGGCGGCACGAAGAAGAGATTCCCCTGGGTCACGGCCTCGAGGCTGTCGAAGTCGCGCCAGGCGTCCAGCCAGGTCTCGTCGGCTTCCCCCATGCCACCGGCGACGATGGCCTCCGGATTGCGATCCAGCACCGATTCCTTGTCGATGCGCGGGGTGAGACTGCCAAGCTCGCCGAACACGTTGTCGCCACCGCACAGCGCCGCCGCCTGACTGATCAGGTGGTCGTCGTTGACGGTCATCAGCGGGTCGGGCCAGACCTGGTAGAACACCCGCACCGGGTCGGCGTTGCCGTACTGCTCCTCGATGGCGGCGAGTTCATCCCGGTACTCCGCCGCAACCCGGTCGGCGGTGGATGCGCTACCGGTGAGCCGACCCAGCCGCTCGACGGTGGTGGCCACGTCTTCCAGGTCCCGGGGCTCGGAGAGGTAGACAGTGAGCCCCAGATCCTGCAGCCGCTCAAGCTGCTCGGTGGGATTGCCGCTGGACCAGCCCACCACCAGGTCGGGCTCGCGCCCCAGCAGCGCTTCCATGTCCAGGCGCTTGTAGCTGCCGATGCGGGGGATCTCCTCCGCCTCCGGCGGGTAGTCGCTGTAGCTGACGGCGCCGACGATGCGCTCGCCGCCTCCGGTGGCGAAAATCAGCTCGGTGGCCCCTGGGGAGAGGGAGACAATGCGTTCGGCTGGCGCGTCCAGGCAGACCTCGCGATCGGCGTCATCCACCACGCACGGGCCGTAGGCAATGGCGATGCCGGAAGACAGGGCACCGAGCAGGACCAGCACACTGCTGGACCAAAGACGGCGAGCCTGGGGAGTGGGGGACGCTGCGTTCATTCATCGCCTCCAATGAGGACCATGCGGCCCGTTGCCGGGTCACGGTAGACCTGACCGACGGCCTCGTATTCACTGCCGGCCTCGCCAGCACCCGCGGGCACCTCTGGAAGCTCTTCGCCGGCTTCCACGTCCATGCCGCCCTCACTGGCCTGTTCAAGCCCCTGGCTGGAGGCGGCCAGGGCGACCATCAGCCCCACAGCAAACACCAGCATGATATCCGCCAGGTTGGCCAGCGGCCCCATGGGGTCTTCGTCGCCGGCGTCAAAGCGGCTGCGGCGATACGCGGGCACGCTCACGTCGCGGCCTCCAGGCGCTCCATGACGGCGTCGTACCAGCGGCGGCGCAGGCGACCCACCAGGAAGCCGAGAATGCCGATGAGCAGCCCCAGTACGGTGGTGTTGAAGGCCACGGTCACCGCCTGCGCCAGCACGTCCAGCTCACCCCGCCCGAGGGCGGCGAGCCCCGGCCCGAGGGGGATCAGCGTGCCCATGAGGCCGAGCATCGGCCCGACCCGGGCCAGCAGATCGGCGCGATCGATCCGGCGTTGCGCGCGGCGCGCCACGGCATTGGCGTCACCCGCAGCCTCCAGACGCCGCAACCCGCCGGTACGCTCACCCAGCGCCAGCCCCAGCTCCCACAGGGCCAGGGCCACCAACGCCAGCAGCGCCACGATCACCGGCTCCAGCAGCCAGCCGACCAGGGCATCCATGATTTCCAGTGTTGCCGATGTGAACATGGTTCACCTCGTGTTTATGCAATTTGAAAGCGTGTCACCTTGCGATCGGGTTGCGTTGGGGCGGTGATCCGGGTTGGGCTCCGAAGCATGGTCAGAATCTACGCCCGGCATACACACCACCGGCAAGCAGCAGAAAGGCCGCACCAACAACCAGCCACGGTAACAGGACGAACCCTCCCTCCATGGCA
>SKYZ01000112.1 GCA_007127625.1 Aquisalimonas sp.
GCCGGGGACGAACGGAATGCCCAGGTAGTCGGCGAACTGGAAATGGCCGGAGGCGTAGGCGAAGACGCCCAAGGCACCCCCCACCAGCACCGCCGGATTGATCGCCAGGCCGTCGAGCCCGTCGGTGAGGTTCACGGCATTGCTGGCACCGACAATCACCAGGTAGCTCAGCGGGATGAACAGCCAGCCCAACTGCCAGGTGACGTCCTTGAGGAACGGCAGGATCAGCGTGGTTTCCACCGCATTCTGTGCAGTAATGAACAGGGCGACCGCAGCCCCCAGGCCCACCACCGATTGCCAGAAGTACTTCTTCCGCGCCGCCAGGCCGCGACTGTTGCCGAAGCGCAGCTTGAAATAGTCGTCCACCCCGCCGATCACCCCGAAGGCCAGCGTGGTCAACAGCACCACCCAGATATAGCGGTTGCTCAGGTCCGCCCACAGCAGCGTGGCAGTGGCGATGGCCACCAGGATCATGGCCCCACCCATGGTGGGCGTACCCGCCTTGGACAGATGCGACTGCGGCCCATCGTCGCGCACCTGCTGGCCGATCTGGTGGCGGGTCAGCCGACGGATCACCACGGGCCCGACCATGAACGACATGATCAGGGCAGTGAGCACACCGAGAATGGCCCGTAAGGTGATGTACTGGAAGACCCGGAACCCGCTGTAGAACTCTTCCAGGAACGCGGCCAGATGAAACAGCATGTCAGCCTCTCCCCCCGGCCGCGTCCCCGGCCTCCAGCGCCTGGACCACCCGCTCCATGCCCATGCTGCGGGACCCCTTGACCAGCACGGTGACGTCACCCGTCAAGGCTTCGCGCAGGGCGTCGATGAGCGCCGGCTGGTCGTGGAAATGCTGCGCGCCGGCCCCGAAGGCGGCCGCCGCTTCGGCACTCAGCGGCCCCACGGCAAACAGCCGGCCGACACCGGCAACCCGCGCGCGACGCCCGGCGTCGGCATGCAGGGCGGCACCATCGGCGCCCAGCTCACCCATGTCTCCCAGCACCAACCAGCGCTCGCCCTGGGCCGCCGCCAGCACCTCCAACCCGGCTGCCAGAGAGGCCGGATTGGCGTTGTAGGTATCGTCCAGCACCGTGGAGCCCGCAACGCCGCTGCGGCGATTGAGCCGGCCGGCCACCGGGCTGACGCCCTCCAGGCCGCTCCGGATCGCCTCCAGCGGCACGTCCAGCGCCGACGCCACGGCGGCGGCCGCCAGCGCATTCATAAGGTTATGGCGACCGGGCACCGGCAGGTGGACGGACACCGTGCCGGTCGGCAGGTTGATGCAGACCGGCTGCCCCGGAGCCGCCGGCCAGGCCTTCACGGCCGCAGGGGCATCGATACCGAAGTCGACGACGGAGCGTGCGCCGGCAAGCTGCCGCCACAGGTCGGCGTAGGCATCGTCGGCGTTGATCACCGCCGTACCTTCCGCGTCCAGCCCCTCGAACATCTCGCCCTTGCCGCGGGCAACGCCATCGATGCTGCCGAAGCCTTCCAGGTGGGACGGGCCGGCGTTGGTCACCACGCCGACGTCCGGCTCGGCAATGGCCGCCAGGGTGGCGATTTCACCGCCGTGATTCGCCCCCATCTCCACCACCGCGAAGCGGTCGTCCTCGGCCAGGCGGAACAGCGTCAGAGGCACGCCAATGTCATTGTTCAGATTACCGCGAGTCACCAGCGTGGGGGCGACCTGGCGCAGGATCGCGCCGAGCATTTCCTTGACCGTGGTCTTGCCGTTGCTGCCGGTAATGGCCGCGAACCGCGCGGTGCAGCGGCGCCGCCAGTGCCGCGCCAGCGCCCCCAGCGCCCGCCGTGTATCGTCCACGACCAGCGCCGGCACGCCGACGTGGTCGCCGTGGCGGACCATGACCGCGGCGGCGCCACGGGCCACGGCATCCTTCACGAAACCGTGGCCGTCAAAACGATCCCCTTCCAGGGCAACGAAGAGCTCACCCGGGTTCACCACACGGCTGTCGGTACTGACACCCTGAAAAGCGACCGAGGGCCCGCTCAGGCGCGCCCCCAGAGGTGTCGCGAGCTCATCCAGACGAAAGTGGATCATGGTTCACCTCCCGCCTGGATGTACTGAACGACCTCACGGTCACTGAAGTGATGGCGCCCGGTGGCGGTGATCTGGTCGGTCTCGTGGCCTTTGCCGGCGATCAGGACCACGTCGTCAGCAGCCGCCTCGCCCAGGGCGGTGGCAATGGCGGTGCTGCGGTCGCGGATGATCCGCGCACGACCGGGGGCGCGCAAGCCGTCGCGAATCGCCGACACGATCGCGTCCGGATCTTCGCCGCGGGGGTTGTCGTCGGTAATGATGATCTCGTTGGCCAGCGCTTCCGCGGCACGCGCCATCAGGGGCCGCTTGCCGGTGTCGCGCTCACCGCCGCAGCCGAACACGCACCAGACACGCCCGCGGGCGTGCTCCCGGAGGGCGGAAAGCGCCGCGTTCAGGGCGCCGGCCGTGTGTGCATAATCCACGACTGCCAGCGCTCTGCCCGGCGCACTGAAGGGTTCCATGCGCCCGGGCACGGGACGGAGCCGTTCCAGCCGCTGACCGATGGCGTCAGTGTCCAGTCCGAGCCCGTAGAGGACACCGATCACGGCGAGCACATTGGCGGCGTTGAATCGACCCAGCAACGGCACGTCCACATCCAGGGTCCCGGCCGGGGTGATGGCGGTCATGGCCAGCCCTTCGGCTCGGGTGCGCAGGGACGTACACATGAGCTCCACGTCGGCCCCGGGGTCCAGGCTGTAGGACAGCACCCGGGGACCGACTCCCCGCAGCTCCCGGCGCAGTCGAAGCCCCAGGGCGTCGTCCTGGTTGAGGACCACCAGCTGCAGATCGCGCCCGCGGAACAGCCGCATCTTCGCCTGAGCGTAGGCTTCGGCCCCGCCGTGGTAGTCCAGGTGATCCCGGCCCAGGTTGGTCAGCACGGCCGCGTGGAACGGGATACCCGCCAGCCGCTCCTGGATCAGCGCATGGGACGATGCCTCCATGACCACGCTGCGGGCGCCCTGCTCCACCATTCCGCGAAGCTGCTCCTGCAGCATGGCGGCATCCGGAGTGGTCATGCCGGTATCGGTCAGGTGGTCCGGAAACCCGGCACCCAGGGTGCCCACCAGTCCACAACGGGCGTCCCCGCGATCCAGGGCATCGGCAAGGAAGCGTGTCACTGAGGTCTTGCCGTCGGTGCCGGTGACTCCGATGCAGTGCAGCCCAGCCGCCGGATGGCCGTGGATGCGCGCAGCCAGTTCGCCGGCATACGCGGCGAGCCGGGGCACCGGCACAAGCGGGATACCTGCTGCGTCGCAGCTGGCCCGGGCTTCGGCCAGGTCACAGGCACCCTCGGGTTCGTACAGGACCGCGGCGGCCCCGGCGGCCACGGCGTCGGCCACATGAACCAGACCGTGCTGCCGGGTTCCCGGTATGGCGGCAAAGGCACTGCCCGCAGTCACGCGA
>SKYZ01000077.1 GCA_007127625.1 Aquisalimonas sp.
AACACCACACCGAGCAGATCCTGAGCCACCACTCCCAGGACGGCAATGCCGGCCAATGCACCCGGCAACTGCCCCGCCACCGCCCAGCCGGCATCCGGGAAATGCACGGCCCGCCAGTCCCGCAGCAGAATCATCATGGGCAGGCACATCCCCGCCAGCAGCATGGGTCCCGGAATCAGGGCCGGCTGGATCAGGTACAGAAGCGGCGCGCCGATAAGCGCTACGCCGAACCCGATGGCCCCCTGGATCAATGAGCCGACGAAAACCACCAGCGAGGCGAGCAGCCACTGGAGCAGGCCGAGGGGGATGTCCATCACGGGTCCCGGATGCAGGCACAGGCGCGCGATTGTAGCCGCCTGCGCGGTACGCGCAAACGGCTCTCCTGGCGCCGGACAGGGCGTGCCGTTCCCGTGTCGGTCACGGGCTCAGGGACCGGCCCGCAGGCCCTTCTCCTGCAACCAGTCGGGATTGAACAGCCGCGAGTAGTAGCGGCCTCCGCCGTCGCAGAGAATGGTGGCCACCGTGTGGCCCGGCCCGAGGTCCCGGGCGACCCGCACCGCCGCTGCAACGTTGATGCCGCAGGAACTGCCCAGGAACAGCCCTTCTTCGTGCAGCAGCCGGTAGACCATGGTAACCGCCTCCTGGTCGGGGATGGACCAGGCGTCGTCAATGGGCGTGCCCTCCAGATTGGCGGTGACGCGGGTGCTGCCGATCCCCTCGGTAATGGACCCCTCCCCCTCAACCTCGGGCTGGCCGGTCTTCACGTAACGATAGAGCGCGCTGCCCTTGGGGTCGGCGAGCACCGTGCGTACGGCGGGAGACTGTTCTTTCAAATAGCGCGCCACACCGGCCAGGGTGCCCCCGGTGCCCGTAGCGGCCACGAAAGCGTCCAGCCCGCCATCGGTGTCGTCCCAGAGTTCCGGGCCCGTGGTCAGGTAATGCCCGTCGCGATTGGCCACGTTGTCGAACTGGTTGGCCCAAATGGCGTTATCCATCTCCTCCGCCATGCGGCCGGCCACCTTCTGGTAGTTGTTCGGGTCGCGATAGGGTTTGGCCGGTACCGTGTGCACCTCCGCACCCAGGGTGCGCAGCAGATCGATTTTCTCGCGGGTCTGAGTCTCGGGAATAACGATCACACAGCGGTAGCCACGGGCGTTGCACAGGTGTGCCAGGCCGATGCCGGTATTCCCGGCCGTGCCCTCCACCACCGTGCCACCGGCGCGCAGTTCGCCGCGCTGCTCGGCATCGCGGATAATGTAGAGCGCCGCCCGATCCTTGACCGAGCCGCCCGGGTTCATGAATTCGGCCTTGCCCAGGATCTCGCAGCCGGTCTCGTCGGACAGACGGTGCAACCGGATCAGGGGCGTTCGTCCGATGGCACCGGCAAAACCGTCAGTGATCGCCATGGCACACCTCCTGGACCGCGTCGACGTCAAGGTTACAAGTATCGCGCACCGGCGGCCGCCGTGAAAAACAACACCCGTTCAGCGCTGGCCAAGGAACCCCGCCACCGCATCGGTGACTGCCTCCGGCCGCTCCACCGGTGGCAGATGGGCGGCCTCCGGGACCACTTCCAGGCGGGCACCCTCGATGCGTTCGGCCAAGGCCTCCGCGGCGGGCACGGGCGTGCCGGGATCGTCGGCACCGACAATGACCAGCGCGGGCCGGTCGATGGCGTCCACCATGGGCTCCAGATCCATGGTACCGATGGCCTCGCAACAGCCGGCGTAACCCTCAGCGGGGGTGCGCAGGAACATGTTGCGGATACCGGCCACGGTGGTACTGGTGCGGAACGCCGGCGTGAACCAGCGCTCCATGGCCCCGTCCACAAGGCCGTCCAGCCCCTCGCTGCGAACCTGGGCGGCACGCTCCGTCCACATGGACGGCTCCGGCATGCGCATGGTGGTGTCACAGAGGATGACACTGTGCAGTCGATCGCCATGGGTGCCGGCGAGGTGCTGGCCCACCATGCCGCCGATGGACAGCCCGCAGAAATGCACCCGATCGAGACCCAGGCCGTCGATCAGGGCCACGCAGTCCTCGGCCAGGCCGGCAATGGTGTAGGGCCCGTCCGGCACCGAGGTGAGCCCGTGGCCTCGCATGTCGTAGCGCAGCAGCCGGTAGCGGTCCCGCAGCCGCTCTGCGACCGCATCCCACATGCGGAAGTCGGTGCCCAGGGAATTGGCGAACATCAGCACCGGGGCGTCGGTGGGGCCTTCCAGGGAATAGTGGATGACGCCGTTGCCATGTTGGAGGAATTGCATGCGGGCCTCCTGCATTGCTGCGCAGTCAAGTGTCTGGTCGTCGCGGCTGAAGCCGCTCCCACAGGAGCCTGCCTGAAGTGCGGCCAGTGGAAGCCGATTGAGCGGCACCAGGTGGATCTGAAGATCCACCCTACGCCTCCCACATGGTCGTGCCCGAAGTCGCGGTTGTGGGAGCGGCTTCAGCCGCGACGGTTCGGCCCACGCCCGGTGATCAAAACCGTCAGGCGGACCTCCAGGTCCACCGTCAGGACTCGAGCCTATTCCGGGTCCCCCAGCGGCGGCCGCACCGGCGGCAGGTCGGCGAACTCGCCTGGACGCTTCTCGGCGTTCGCCTGCATGGCCTCGCGGATCTCCGCATGCTGGAGCATGCTGGCGTTCCACACGCCCACGTAGTCCAGGGTGTCAGCCACCGAGTGGTCGCGGGCGTAGTTGGCCATGCGCTTGGTGCCGTGGATGGCAAGCGGCGCCTTGGCAGCAATCTCGCCGGCGATGCCCATGACCTCCTGCAGCATGGTGTCCTGGTCCGGGTAAACGCGGTTCACCAGCCCCACCGCCTGCGCCTCCGCCGCCGCCATGCGCCGGCCGGTGTAGGCCAGCTCCCGGGCCACCCCCTCGGGAATCAGCTTGAAGATGCGCGGGAAGGTGCCCACGTCGGCGGTCATGCCGATATTGATCTCGTGGATGGTGATGAAGGCGTCATCGGTGGCGTAGCGCATGTCGCAGGCGGTGACGAGATCCACGCCGCCGCCGATGCAGCCACCCTGGATGGCCGCCAGCACCGGCACCCGGCAGCGCTCCAGGCAGGTGAAGGTCTCCTGCATGGCGCGCACGGTGTTCTGGAACCGCAGCCCCGCCTGACGCTCGGCCATGGGCTCATCCGGCGCCGCGGCAATGGACTGGAACGCCTTGATGTCCAGCCCGGAGGTGAAGTGCGGCCCGGTGGAGGAGATCACGATCACCCGCGCGCGGGCGTTGTCATCAATATCCCGCACGATGTCAGGCAGCTCCCGCCAGAACGACGGGATCATACTGTTGCGCTTTTCCGGGCGCTTGAGCACCAGGTGCGCAATCCCGTTATCGATGGTGACATCAAAGCATTCGTGGCTCACGTGATCTCCTCCCGGTCCGGGTTCCTCTGGTTTTCAGTAGCCGCGCAGCCGGGCGAAGCGCGCTGCGTGGTAGCGCTGG
>SKYZ01000088.1 GCA_007127625.1 Aquisalimonas sp.
AGCGGGAGGCGCGCCGCGATGACCTGGAGCCGCTGTCGCCGGGCTTGCCGTCCGCACCCTTCATGACGTCCTCGTTGAGCCCGACGTCGAGGTCCTTGCGGAAGTCACGCTCTGCCTGCTTGAGTTCATCGAGGCGCGCCTCCCGCTCGATATCGCGACGCACCGAATTGAACACCGAGCGCGCACGTCCGACCCAGAAGCCCATGGTCCGGGCCACCCGGGGCAGCCGTTCCGGGCCGATCACCACAAGGGCAACGACCAGGATCAGGAGCAGTTCCACGAAGCTGATATCAAACATGGTGGCGGAAGGCGCTCTCCGGATCGGCGGGCGGGGTCACCAGCGCTGGCGCGACGGACACGAGGCCCCCGTCACGCTGTCTGCCGGCAGTGAACCCAACGGCGCGTGCAGCCGCGTCAGGAGGAGTGTTCCCGGGCCTTCTGCGCCTGCTCCTTCTTGCCGCTCTCACCCTCGGCGGTTTCCTGGAGCTGCGCCGGCTCCTTGTCCTCGGCCTCGGCCTCGGCCTCGGCCTCGTCGCCCTTGGCTCCACCCTGTTCGCCATCCTTCATGGCACTGCGGAAACCCTTGATGGCCCCGCCAAGATCCGTGCCCACGTTGCGGAGCTTCTTGGTGCCGAACAGCAGCAGCACAATCAGCAGGATGACCAGCAGTGAACCGACACTGATACCACCGA
Source organism: Aquisalimonas sp. (assembly GCA_007127625.1). GTDB lineage: Bacteria > Pseudomonadota > Gammaproteobacteria > Nitrococcales > Aquisalimonadaceae > Aquisalimonas. Next base: position 693 of record SKYZ01000088.1, read on the forward strand.
TACCCATGAATCTTCATCTCCTGCGCGACCACTGTCACGCTGCAAATTCAGTTCGGGCGGGACGCCTTTTCGTCCAGCCCGGAAAGCCCGAACCGGCGCTCCAGCTCGGCCAGGATGTCGCCGGGGCCGAGATCCATGGCCGCGAGCATTACCAGTGTATGGAACCACAGATCCGCAGTTTCATAAACTATGCGCTCGCGGTCACCGTCCTTGGCGGCCATCACCGTCTCGGTGGCCTCTTCGCCTACCTTCTTGAGAATGTCATCGAGGCCCCTGGCGTACAGCTTCGCCACGTAGGAACTCTCCGGGTCGGCCTGCTTGCGCGCCTCCAGCACCCGCTGCAGTTCCTGCAGCACCGCATCCCCCGTTGGCTTACTCACCGTACATCTCCTTCGGATCGCGCAGCACCGGGGCCACCTCCTCCCATACGCCGCCCCGCAGTCGGCGGAAGAAACAGCTGCGCCGGCCGGTGTGGCACGCGACGCCTCCGTGCTGCTCCACTTTCAGCAGGATCACGTCGGCGTCGCAGTCGATCCGCACCTCCTGGACCGTCTGGGTGTGACCGGACTCCTCGCCCTTGTGCCAGAACCGCCCGCGGGAGCGCGACCAGTATACCGCCTCGCCACGTTCGACGGTGGCCGCCAGCGCGTCGCGGTTCATCCAGGCCACCATCAGCACCTCGCCGCTGTCGGCATCCTGGGCGATGGCTGGCAGTAGCCCTGAGTCACCCCAGGCCAGTTCATCCAGACAGCCCGAGTCGCTCATGTCCCCTCCTGCAGCCGCACGGGCACGCCGCGGGCAGCCATGTATTTCTTGGCTTCGGAGATGCTGTGCTCGTTGAAGTGGAAGATGCTGGCCGCGAGCACGGCATCGGCACGCCCCTCCACCACACCATCCACCAGGTGCTGCAGGCTGCCCACGCCGCCGGAGGCAATCACCGGTACCGTCACGGCCTCGCTGACGGCGCGGGTGAGCGCCAGATCGAAGCCCTCCCGGGTGCCGTCCCGGTCCATGCTGGTGAGCAGGATCTCCCCGGCGCCACGCTCGGCCATCTGCCGCACCCATGCCACAGCGTCGATTCCGGTGGACCGCCGCCCGCCGTGGGTGAACACTTCCCAGCGCGGCTCGGCCTCCGGCGAAGAGACGCGCTTGGCATCCACGGCAACCACGATGCACTGGGAGCCGAAGCGATCCGCCGCCTCGGAGACGAACTCGGGGTTGTGGATGGCGGCGGTGTTGATGCCCACCTTGTCCGCGCCGGCGTTCAGCATGCGGCGGATGTCGGCCGGCGTGCGGATGCCGCCGCCCACGGTGAGCGGCATGAACACTTCGGCAGCCACGGCCTCCACCACCTGCACCAGGGTCTCGCGCTCATCGGAACTGGCGGTAATGTCGAGGAAGGTGATTTCGTCGGCACCGGCCTGGTCGTAGCGCCGCGCGATCTCCACCGGGTCACCGGCGTCCCGGATATCCACGAACTGCACACCCTTGACCACGCGCCCGGCGTCCACGTCCAGGCACGGTATGATGCGCTTGGCCAGGCTCATGACGCGCCTCTGCCCTCGCCGCCGGCGCCGTTGACCACCTTCTGCGCCTCACGCAGATCCAGTTTGCCCTCGTACAGGGCGCGACCGATGATGGCCCCGGAGACGCCGTCCTTGCCCGCTTCGCAGAGATCCCGCACATCATCCAGGGTGGTGACGCCGCCGGAGGCGATCACCGGAATGTCGACACTGCGGGCGAGTTCCCGCGTGGCACCCGTGTTGACGCCGCGCATCATGCCGTCGCGACCGATGTCGGTGAACACCAGGGCCTCCACGCCGGCTTCCTCGAAGCGCTTGGCCATCTCCACGGCGCTGTGGCTCGAGAGCTTCGCCCAGCCTTCCACGGCCACCTTGCCGTCGCGGGCATCAAGCCCGACGATGATGTGCCCGGGGAACTCCAGGCAGGCGTCGTCGACAAAATGCGGTGTACGCACCGCCTGCGTGCCGATAATGACGTAATCCACGCCGACGTCCAGGAACGTCTGGATGGTGTTGAAATCCCGAATGCCGCCACCGACCTGAATCTCCACGTCGGGGAAGGCCTCGGCGATACGGCCGATGATGTCAGCGTTCACCGGAAAGCCCTGCACGGCGCCGTTGAGGTCCACCAGGTGAATGCGGCGCGAGCCGGCCTCCACCCAGCGCTCGGCCATGGCCAACGGATCGTCGGAAAAAATGGTCTCGTCATCCATGTTGCCCTGACGCAGCCGGACACAGCGGCCGTCCTTGAGGTCAATGGCAGGTATCAGCAGCATATCTCCAGCCTATGCGGTCCCGTCCCAGCGGGTGAAATTGGCGAGCAGCGTCAGCCCGGCGTGCTGGCTTTTCTCCGGGTGAAACTGCGTGGCGAACATGTTCTCGCGCGCGATCACGGCGGTAAAGTCCATACCGTAGTGCGCAACACCGGCCGTCAGGGTACCTGCCAGCAGCGGCACGTAATAGCTGTGCACGAAGTAGAACCAGCTATTGTCGGCGATTCCGGCCCACAGCGGGTGCTCGCGCACCTGTCTCATACGGTTCCAGCCCATGTGCGGCACCTTGCCAGGGGGCGCGATGCCGGCATCGCGGAAACCGCCGGCAAAATGCCTGACCTCGCCCGGAACCAGCCCGAGGGCGGTGGTCCCGCCGTTCTCCTCGCTACTGGTCAGCAGGGCCTGCATGCCCAGGCAGACACCGAGAAACGGCTTGTCACCGGCGACCTCCCGAATGACC
>SKYZ01000242.1 GCA_007127625.1 Aquisalimonas sp.
GTCGATCTGGCGCTCCACCTCGTAATCGATGGCCTGCTGCACGAACCGGAAGGAGTTGACGTTCTTGATTTCCGTGCGGGTGCCGAATTCGCTGCTGCCCTGCGGGCGCACCGAGACGTTGGCGTCGCAGCGGAACGAGCCTTCCTGCATGTTGCCGTCGCAGATGCCCAGATAGCGCACCAGCGAATGCAGCTTCTTCATGTAGGCCACGGCTTCCGCCGAGGAGCGGATATCCGGCTCGGAGACGATCTCCAGCAGTGGCGTGCCGGCGCGGTTGAGATCAATACCGGTGACGCCCTCGAAGCCCTCGTGCAGGGACTTGCCGGCGTCCTCCTCCAGGTGCGCCCGGGTCACCCCGATACGCTTGGTGGTGCCGTTGTCCAGCTCGATCAGCAGCTCGCCGTCGTGGACCACCGGCAGCTCGTACTGGCTGATCTGGTAGCCCTTGGGGAGATCCGGGTAGAAGTAGTTCTTGCGCGCGAAAACCGAGCGCGGGGCGATGGTGCAGCCGGTGGCGAGCCCCAGCTTCACCGCCATTTTCACCGCGCCCTTGTTCAGCACCGGCAGTACGCCGGGCAGGCCCAGGTCCACGGCGCAGGCCTGGGTGTTGGGCTCGGCGCCGTAGGCAGTGGAGGCCCCGGAGAAGATCTTGCTGCGGGTGGCGAGCTGGGCGTGGATCTCCAGCCCGATGACCGTTTCCCATTCCATCGTTGTCGTACCCTCTTACGCGAACGCCGCCGGAGCGCGGGTGTGCCAGTCCGTCACCTGCTGGTAGCGGTGGGCGGCGTTGAGCAGCCGGCCCTCGTCGAAATAGTTGCCGATCAGCTGCAGCCCCACCGGGCGCCCGTTGCTGAAACCGGCCGGCAGGGAAATACCCGGTAGCCCGGCCAGGTTCACGGCAATGGTGTAGAGATCGGACAGGTACATCTTCACCGGATCGTCGGTACGTTCGCCCATGTTGAACGCGGCCGTGGGCGAGGTGGGGCCAAGGATCAGATCCACGTCCTCGAAGGCGGCCATGAAATCGTTCTTGATCAGACGCCGCATCTGTTGCGCCTTCAGGTAATAGGCGTCGAAATAGCCGGCGGACAGGGCGTAGGTCCCCACCATGACGCGGCGCTTCACCTCGGCACCGAAACCCTCGCCACGGGAGCGTTTGTAGAGGTCTTCGAGATCCTGCGGGTTCTCGCAGCGGTAACCGAAGCGCACGCCGTCGAACCGGGACAGGTTGGAGGAACACTCCGCCGGGGCGATCACGTAGTAGGCCGGCACCGCCAGCTCGGTATTGCCCAGGGTGATCTCGCGGAACTCGACACCCAGCTTGCGGTACTCGTCGATGGCGGCGTCGATCACCCGTGCCACGTCCGGGTCCAGACCGTCACCGAAGTACTCTTTCGGCAGCCCCACCCGCAGGCCCTCCAGGCTGCCGGTGAGTTCCTGGCTGTAGCGCGGTACGGCGCGGTCCACGCTGGTGGAATCCCGCGGGTCGAAACCGGCCATGGCCTCCAGCAGCAGGGCGCAGTCCTCGGCACTGGTGGCCATGGGGCCGGCCTGGTCGAGACTGGAGGCGAAGGCGATCATGCCGTAGCGCGAGACCCGGCCGTAGGTGGGCTTCAGACCGGTGATGCCGCACAGCGCCGCCGGCTGGCGGATGGAACCGCCGGTGTCGGTGCCGGTAGCCGCCGGGGCCAGTCGGGCCGCCACGGCGGCAGCCGATCCACCGGACGAGCCCCCCGGCACGGCGGCGGTATCCCAGGGGTTCTTCACCGGCCCGTAGTAGCTGGTCTCGTTGGACGAGCCCATGGCGAACTCGTCCATGTTCGTCTTGCCCAGGCAGACCATGCCGGCGGTACCCATCTGCTCCACCACGTGGGCGCTGTAGGGGGCGATGAAGTTGTCCAGCATCCGCGAGCCGCAACTGGTGCGTACGCCCCGGGTGCAGAAGATGTCCTTGTGCGCCATGGGCACACCGGCAAGCGGACCGGCCTCACCCTTGCTGCGTTGCTGGTCGGCGGCACGCGCGGCGGCCAGGGCCTGCTCCTCGGTGACGGTAATGAAGGCGTTAAGCTCGGCTCCGGCGCCACGGATGCGCTCCAGATAGGCGCGCGTGAGTTCCTCGCTGGAATAGGTCCCGGCCTCCAGGCCGGCCGCCAGTTCGGCAACGGTCTTGCTGGTGTCAGACACGATGGCTTACCCGTTTTCTCAGGAAGTCGCTGAAAGGATTGCGGACGGCGCGGCCGCCGGCACTTATTCGATGACCCGCGGCACCAGATAGAGCCCGGCTTCCACCTGCGGCGCAATGGCCTGGAAGTGTTCGCGCTGGTTCCCCTCCGTCACGGCGTCCTCGCGCAGGCGCTGGGGCATCTCCAGCGGATGCGCCAGCGGCTCGACACCGGTGGTGTCCACCGCGCTCATGGTCTCCACGAAGGAGAGGATATCGGAGAGGTTGCGGGCGTAGTCTGGTACCGCGCCTGCTTCCACCTGCAACCGCGCCAGATGGGCGATTTCATTGACCTGCTCGTCACTGAGTGACATGACGTCCTCGAACAGCTTGGGGAAAAGCGGGAATTGTCGGCCAATCACCGTTGCAGCGCAAACGTGACCGCATCCACAAAGCGCGCAACCGGCAGCCCGCATAGCTTGCCGCAATGCAGGCACGCTGATAGATTAGCCACCTTCTTGCGGAGAGGGCACCTGCCGCGCGTCGGCCGGTGCTTTCTCTGATTCTAGTACGCCGGCAACAATCATCATCGTCACGGCCTTTCCGGGCGTGAGCGGGCGTCTCATTCGGGACAGGATACCGGACCCAGCCATGTTCAAGGGCATTCGCGGACTCTTCTCCAACGATCTATCCATCGACCTCGGCACCGCCAACACGCTGATCTATCTCCGTGGCCAGGGCATCGTCTTGAACGAGCCCTCCGTGGTGGCCATCCGGCAGGATCGCGACGGCGGCCCGAAGAGCATCGCCGCGGTAGGCGCCGAGGCCAAGAGCATGCTCGGGCGCACGCCGGGGAACATACGTGCCATCCGGCCGCTCAAGGACGGGGTGATTGCGGACTTCACCGTCACCGAGAAAATGCTGCAGCACTTCATCAAGAAGGTACACGAGGCGCGCTTCTTCAAGCCCAGCCCCCGCGTACTGGTGTGCGTGCCCTGCGGTTCCACCCAGGTGGAGCGGCGCGCCATCAAGGAATCTGCGGTAGGCGCCGGCGCCCGCGAGACGTACCTGATCGAGGAACCCCGCGCCGCAGCAATTGGAGCCAACATGCCGGTGGACGAGGCCCGCGGCTCCATGGTGCTGGACATCGGCGGCGGCACCTCCGAAGTCGCCGTGCTGTCCCTGAACGGCATCGTCTACTCGGCGTCCGTGCGCATCGGCGGTGATCGCTTCGACGAGGCCATCATCAACTACGTGCGCCGCAACTACGGCATTCTCATCGGCGAATCCACCGCCGAACGGATCAAGCACGAGATCGGCACGGCCTTTCCGGGGACCGAGGTGCGGGAACTTGATGTCAAGGGGCGCAACCTGGCCCAGGGCGTGCCGCGCAGCTTCACCCTGAACAGCAACGAGATCCTGGAAGCGCTGCAGGAGCCGCTCTCCGGCATTGTCGGCGCGGTGAAGACGGCACTGGAACAGACGCCTCCGGAGCTGGGCGCCGACGTGGCCGACCGCGGCATCGTCATCACGGGTGGTGGCGCGCTGCTGCGCAATGTCGACCGCCTGCTGATGGAAGAGACCGGCCTGCCCGTGGTGGTGGCCGACGACCCCCTGACCTGCGTGGCCCGGGGCGGCGGACGCGCGCTGGAATTGATGGACGAGCAGGGGCTGGACCTGTTCACCGTGGAGTGATCCCGAACCTCCGCCCCCGTCGGCAACCTGCCGCGAGCGGCTCCATACCGGACCTTCAGGTCCGGTTTCCAGTTTTCCCGGCAGTGACCTGATTCACGGAAGATTCTCCGTTACAGTGGGAGGCTGGAAGAAGATTCCCCACACATGGGGACAGCCGACCGCCCGCTGCGGTCGCGCTGAAGCATGATCGTGATGGACGGGGAGTACCATTAAACCACTATTCGCCCAGGGGCCATCGGCAACCACCCGGCTCATCCTGCTGGTGCTTGTATCGGCAGGACTCATGACGCTCGACCACCGGGAGCATCTTGGCGAGCCGATACGCACGGCGGTGCAGACCGCGGCCCATCCGGTGCACTTTGCGGTGAACCTGCCCTTCGATCTGGCCGGCTACGCCTCGGAGCGTCTGGCCAGCCGCTCCGCTCTGATCGAAGAGAACGCCCGGCTACGCGACCAGCACCTGCTCTACGAGGCCCGCCTGCAGCGCCTGGACCAGCTGGAGCGGGAGAACATCCGCCTCCAGGGGCTGCTGGGCTCTGCCTACGAGGTGGAGGAGTCGGTGCTCATCGCCGAGCTCATGCGGGTGGACCTGGATCCTTACCGGCACATCATCCGCGTGGACAAGGGCTCGCGCCACGGTGTCTTTGCCGGCCAACCGGTGATCGACGCGGACGGCGTCATGGGACAGGTGGACAGCGTCAGCCGCTCCAGCGCCGTGGTCCGCCTGATCACCGACCCCAGCCACGCCGTCCCGGTCCAGGTCAACCGCAATGGCCTCCGGGCCATTGCCTTCGGCGGCGGCAATCTGCGGGAGCTGGACATTCCGCACCTCCCGAACAACGCCGACATCGAGGAAGGTGACCTGCTGGTGACCTCCGGGCTGGCCGGTCGTTTCCCCCGCGGCTATCCGGTGGCCGAAGTGATCAGTGTCGAACGCCAGCCCGGCGAGTCCTTTGCCCGGATCACTGCAAGCCCTCTGGCGCAGCTGGACCGCAGCAGGGAGATGCTGCTGGTGCGCGCCCGTGAAGAGCGCGAAGAGGGCGACCTGGACGACGACACCATGGAACAACTGCAGAGCGTCGAGGATCTCGCGCGGGAGGACGACCAGCGATGACCCTGGCGCTGCAGCGCGGCGGCTGGATCATCTTCGTGAGCATCCTGGTCGCCTACATGCTGACCGTGATACCGCTACCCGAATGGGCGCGCCTGGCGCGGCCGGAATGGGCGGCACTGGTGTTGATCTACTGGTGCATGGCGGTCCCCCATCGGGTTGGCGTGGTGATCGCCTGGCTGGTGGGGCTGGGACAGGACGCTGTACAATCGACACTGCTCGGCCAGCACGCCCTGGCTTACGCAGTGGTCGCCTACCTGGTGCTGCGCCTGCACCAACGCATTCGCGTCTATCCGTTACCCCAGCAGGCGCTGATCGTCCTGCTCCTGCTGCTGCTGAACAACCTGATCCAGGCGTGGATCAGCGGCCTGGCCAATCAACCGGTACCGGGCGTGGCTTACTGGCTGCCGCCACTGGTGGGTACACTGCTGTGGCCCTGGGTATTCGTCATCATGCGCGGCGTCCGGCGCCGCTTCAGTGTGCAGTAATCATGGCCGGTGATCACCACAACCAGCTTCGCGACAGGACCCAGGAGAAGCGTCAGTTCACCCGGCGCACTTTCATGGCCGGCGCCGGCGTTCTCGTCCTCATGGGCCTTCTGGGCGGGCGCATGGGGCAGCTGCAGGTCGCTGGCCACCAGCGCTACGCCACGCTGTCCCAGGCAAACCGGGTGAAGCTGGTGCCGCTCCCGCCGAACCGCGGCCTCATCTACGACCGCAACGGTATCGTTCTGGCGGAGAACCGACCCAACTTCCAGCTGCTGCTGACGCCGGAACAGGTGCCGGACATGGACGTCACTCTGGCGGGACTCGGCGAGATCCTCGACATCAGCGACGCGGAGATGGACCGTTTCCAGGGGCTGCGGGCTCGCTCCCGGCACTTCGAGGCGCTGCCCCTGAAGGTCCGCCTCACGGATCGCGAAGTCGCGGCCTTCGCCGCCAACCGTCATCGCTTTCCCGGCGTCGAGGTGGAGGCGCGGCTGAGCCGTCACTACCCCCACGGCCCCCACGCCGCCCACGCCATCGGCTACGTGGGCCGCATCAACGAACGCGAACTCCGGCGGGTGGACCGGCGCCGCTACGGCGGCAGCAGCCACATCGGCAAGACCGGTACCGAGCTGCAGTTCGAGGAGCGTCTGCACGGTCACGCGGGGCTTGAACAGGTGGAGACCAATGCCCTGGGCCGGGTGATCCAGCCCCTGGGGCGGCGCGCGCCGGAACCCGGCGACGACATGGTGCTCACCCTGGACAGCCGCCTTCAGCGCGTCGCCGAGGTGGCCATGGGCGACGAATCCGGGTCCATCGTGGCAATGGATGTGCGCACCGGCGACATCCTGGCACTGGCCAGCATGCCCTCCTTCGACCCGAACATCTTTGTCAACGGCGTCGACCGCGCCACCTATGCCGCCCTCCAGGAGGATCCGGAACGGCCGCTGTTCAATCGCGCCGTGCGCGGCCAGTATCCGCCGGGCTCCACCATCAAGCCGTTCATCGGCCTTGCCGGGCTCGAGCACGGCATTTTCGACCCGGACGAGACGGTGTTCTGCCCGGGCCACTTCAGCATCGACAACGTCAGCCACCGCTGGCGCTGCTGGCGCCGGCGTGGCCATGGCAACATGGACTTCCTGGACGCCATGATCCAGTCCTGCGATGTCTATTACTACAAGCTCGGTTACGAGCTCGGCATCGACCGCATGGCCGCATTCCTGGAGCGTTTCGGCTTCGGCCGCGCCCCTGGAGTCGGCATTCCCGGCGAGCGCAGCGGCATTCTGCCGTCCCGGGACTGGAAGCGCCAGGCGCGCGGGGAAGGCTGGTTCCATGGCGAGACCATCATCACATCCATCGGCCAGGGCTACTTCCTCAGCACGCCGCTGCAACTGGCGCACGCCACCGCCATCATCGCCAACCGCGGGGTCTCCGTGGGCCCGCGTGTTCTGCGCGCGGTCCACGACGCCACCAACGGCGAGACCCTGGCCACCGAAGAGGCCCAGCGCAAACGGGTGGTGGAACTGGACGACGAGTCCCTATGGGACGTGGTGTTCAAGTCCATGGAAGAGTCGGTTCACGGCGACCGCGGCACCGGCCGCAGCATCCGTTCGGACCTGGACTACCGCATTGCAGGCAAGACCGGCACCTCGCAGGTGTTCAGCCTGGGCCAGGACGAGGAGTACGACGAAGAAGAACTGCAGCGCCGCTTCCGGGATCATGCCCTGTTCACCGCGTTTGCCCCGGCGGACAACCCGCGTATCGCCGTAGCCGCACTGGTGGAGCACGGCGGTAGCGGTGGTGCCGTCGCGGCGCCCAAGGTCCGCCAGGTGCTGGACGCCTACATGCAGGGCATCGGCGGGGAGACCAACCATGGCTGAACTCGCCGACCGTGCCACCTCGTCACGCCACATCTCCGTGCTGCAGCGGGTGCTGCACCTGGACGTGCAGCTGGTCACTGCGCTGTTGCTGCTGTCCTGCGCCGGGCTCGCGGTGCTCTACAGCGCCACCAATCAGTCCGTGGATGCGGTCCAGAACCAGATCATCCGCATGTCGGTGGCCTTCACCGCAATGGTGGTGATGGCGCAGATCCCCCCGGACACCCTGCGCCGCTGGACGCCCTGGGTCTTCCTCGGCGGCCTGATCATGCTGGTCCTGGTGCTGCTGGTGGGCACCGTGGGCCAGGGCGCCCAGCGCTGGCTCGACCTGGGGCTGTTCCGCTTCCAGCCCGCCGAGCTCATGAAGCTGGCCATCCCCATGGCGGTGGCGTGGTACCTGAGCATGCGGCCGCTGCCGCCCAGCCTGTTCAGCGTACTGCTGACCACCGTGGCCATTGCCGTGCCCACCGGGCTCATCATCCTGCAGCCCGATCTCGGCACCGCCCTGCTGGTCAGCGCCTCGGGGTTTTTCGCGCTGTTCCTGGCGGGGCTGCGCTGGCGTGTCATGGTCACCGTGATGCTGGCGATTGTCGCCATGGTCCCGGTGTTCTGGCTATTCCTGATGCGGGAGTACCAGAAGCAGCGGGTGCTGACACTGTTCGACCCGGAGCGCGACCCGCTGGGTTCGGGCTATCACATCATCCAGTCCACCATTGCCATCGGCTCCGGCGGCGTCTTCGGCAAGGGCTGGCTGAACGGCACCCAGTCACAGCTGGACTTCCTGCCCGAGCGCCACACCGACTTCATCTTCGCCGTTTTCGCCGAGGAGTTCGGGCTGATCGGTGTGCTGCAGTTGCTGGCGCTGTACCTGTTCATTATCGGTCGGGGGCTGTACATCGCCGTGAATGCCCAGGACACCTACGGACGCCTCCTGGCCGGCAGCCTGACCCTGACGTTCTTCGTCTATGTGTTCGTCAACGTGGGCATGGTGTCGGGGCTGATGCCGGTGGTCGGCCTGCCCCTGCCGCTGGTGTCCTATGGTGGCACGTCCATGGTGACGCTGATGGCGGCGTTCGGTATTCTCATGTCGATACGCACCCACCGGAAACTCTGGGCGTCCTAGTGTCATGTCCCGGAACTGCGCGCCGCGTGGCAGATGGACGTTGCTGGATAACGAGAACCCGCTCATGAACACCCTCTTGCTCCGCCACTGGCTATTCGCCCTGATGATCGCCCTGATGATCGCCCTGGGTGCCTCGCCGCTGGTCGCCGACCCGCTGGATGACCAGCGCGACGCCCTGGATGAATTCGCCGCGCATATGGCCGAAACCCATGGCCTGGACCGCGCCGGCGTCAACGAGATCCTCAAAGATGCCCGGCACCAGCAGGGCATCATCGACGCCATTACCTCCCCGGCCGAGGCCCTGCCGTGGCACCGCTACCGGCGGATCTTCCTGCAGGAGGACCGCATCAGCGAGGGCGCCGAGTTCATGGCCGAACACCGGGAGCTGCTTGAGGAAATCCACGGCCAGTACGGCGTGGATGCGGCGATCCTGGTGGCCATCGTCGGCGTGGAGACCCGCTACGGGCAGCATCCCGGCCAGCACCGGGTGCTAGACGCCCTGGTGACCCTGGCTTTCGACTACCCGCCGCGGGCCGGCTTCTTCCGCAGCGAACTGGAGCACTTCCTGTTACTCGCCGACGAAGAGGACCTGGACGTCAGCGACATCCGGGGCTCCTACGCCGGCGCCATGGGGATCCCGCAGTTCATCTCCAGCAGTTATCGCCATTACGCCGTGGACGGCTCCGGGGATGGCAGCCGGGATCTCATGAACAGCGTCCCGGACGCGCTGGCCAGCGTGGCCAACTACTTCGCCGAGCATCGCTGGCGCGAGGGGGAGCCGGTGGTCGCTCCGGCGCGGGTGGAAGACACGGACCGGGTCGATGAGTTCCTGGACGACGGCATGCGCCTCAACACCACCGTGGGCGAGCTGCGAGCCGCCGGGATCAAGCCTGAAGCCGACTTCGATGACGACGCCTCGGCGCTGCTGCTGGCGCTGGACGGCGACACGGAGACGGAGCACTGGATCGGCCTGCATAATTTCCGCGTCATCACCCGTTACAACCACAGCCCACTCTACGCACTGGCCACCTATCAGCTGGCCGGCGCCATCCGGGACCAGGACGAGCGCAACCAATGAACCGACTGCTTCTGCTGCTGTGCCTGACACTGCTGCTCACCGCCTGTGCCACCGCGCCGCGGGAGGATCCCGACACTCGGGGCCAACCGGACGAGGAGCAGGACCGCGGACCCGACGTGGCCCCCGACCTCAGCGACGTGGAGGAGCCGGAACCGAAGGACGAACCCCTGAGCCGGTACGGTAACCCGGGGACCTACGAGGTGTTCGGCCGGCAATACGAGGTCATGGACCTGGAGGACGCCCGCGACTTCTCCGAGGAAGGCGTCGCCTCCTGGTACGGCAAGAAATTCCACGGCCGCCGCACGTCCAGTGGCGAGCCCTACGACATGTACACCCTGACCGCGGCGCACACCAGTCTGCCCCTGCCCACGTACGTGCAGGTCACGAATCTCGACAATGGCAAGTCCGTGATCGTGCGGGTCAACGACCGCGGCCCCTTCGCCCACGACCGGATCATCGACCTCTCGTACGCGGCCGCCGAGCGTATCGACATGCTCGATGCCGGCACCGCACCGGTGCGCATCGAGGCCCTGAGTCTGGCCTATGACCCGGAGACCGGCCCGCCGTCCGAGGGCAACGGCGAACAGGCCTCGGCAGAGGCCGACACCGGCGACGCGCAGGCCGACGCCGGTCGCCAGGTGGTCGCCAACGCGCGGCGAGTCGCGGAACGCGTTGAAGACCAGGGCGACCCGGACGCGCCCTCACAGGCCAGCGCCAACGGTGGCGGTCTGAAGCTCCAGGTGGGCGCCTTCTCGGGCCCGGACAATGCGCAGCAACTGCGCCAGCGGCTTGAAGACGAAGGCCTCGGGCCGGTGGTGGTCACCGAGGAGAACGGCATCCATCGGGTGCGCCTGGGGCCCGTGGCGGACCGCGACGAGCTGGACACCCTGGCAGCGCGGCTGCAGGACAACGGCTTTGGTGACGACCACCTGGTCGTGCACGACTGACAGCACACCGCCGCGAACACCTGACACCCCAGCCGGCGTGCTATGCTCGCGCGCCGGCATGTTCCGGAACCGTGAACCAGACCCACTGACGAGAGACACGATGCGCCAACTCCGCCCCCTGCTACTGCTGCTCTCCCTTCTCCTGGCGGCCGGTCAGGCCCTGGCCGAGCGGCCCTCGGTGCCCACGCCCGCGCCGCCGTCCATCAACGCGCCCAGCTACATCCTCGTCGACTACAACAGTGGTTACGTGCTCTCGGAGCGGGAGCCGGACATGCAGCGTGAGCCGGCCAGCCTGGTGAAGCTGATGACCGCCTACGTGGTCTTCAATGAGCTGCGCGACGGCCACCTGGATCTGGACGAGGAGGTCACCATCAGCGAGCGGGCCTGGCGCATGGGCGGCTCGCGCATGTTCGTCGAGGTGGGCAAGCAGGTGAAAGTGGAAGATCTGCTACGGGGCATGATCATTCAGTCCGGCAACGACGCCAGTGTTGCCCTGGCCGAGCACATCGCCGGCAACGAGGAGACCTTCGCCCAGCTGATGAACCAGGAAGCGGAAAACCTGGGCATGACCGATACCAACTTCGTCAACGCCACCGGCTGGCCGGACCCCGATCAGCAGACCACGGCCCGGGACATTGCCACCCTGGCCAAGGCCATGATCCGCGACTTCCCGGAGTTCTACCAGTACTACTCCCGGCGCGAATTCAGCTACGCCGGCATTACCCAGCGCAACCGCAATCGCCTGCTCTGGCGCGACGACAGCGTCGATGGCCTGAAGACGGGTCACACTTCCGGGGCCGGCTACAATCTGGTGAGTTCCGCCAAGCGTGACGACATGCGCCTGATCTCCGTGGTCATGGGCACCGACAGTGCCAACGCCCGCATGGAACAGAGCCAGGCCCTGTTCGGCTATGGCTTCCGCTTCTTCGGCACCTACCAGCTCTACGGTGAGAATGAAGCCCTGGCCGAGCCGAAGCTGTGGAAAGGCGCATCGGATACCCTGCGGGTGGGCCTGCAGCAGCCGCTGTACGTGACGGTGCCGCGGCGGGAATACGACAACCTCGAAGCCACCATGAACCTGCGCTCCACCATCGTCGCCCCCGTGAGCGCCGGCGAGGAACTCGGCACGGTGGAAGTGCGTGTTGGTGACGCCGTGGTTGCCGAACTCCCCCTGGTGGCGCTGGAGGACGGCGAGGAGGCGGGATTCTTCGGCGGCCTGGTGGACAGCATCATGCTGCGCTTCCAGTAGAGCGTCGTGCGCCCGGCGATCCGGGTGCGTAAACTGGAGCCATCGGCGTCAGCGAACGCGCCCACCGTCCTGCGGAGACACCACCATGGCGACACCGGACGACGACACGCTGCTGGAATTCCCCTGCGAGTTCCCCATCAAGGCCATGGGCCCGGCGGAGCCGGATTTCGTGCTCCATGTGCTGGCCCTGGTCCGGGAGCACGCACCGGATGTCAGCGACGACCGCGTCGCCACCAGCGCCAGCCGGCGCGGGACCTACGTCTCTGTCACCGTCCACGTGACGGCGACCAGCAAGGCGCAACTGGACGCGATCTATCGCAGCCTCAACGCCGACCGGCGCGTTGTCATGACCCTGTGACCGACCCCATGGCCATCACCCTGCACGAACTCGGTCGCGTCCCCTACGAACCGACCTGGCGGGCCATGCAGGCCTTTACCGACCGCCGTGACTCCGACACCCCCGACGAACTCTGGGCGCTGGAGCACCCGCCGGTGTTCACCCAGGGAATGAACGGCCGCCCGGAGCATCTGCTGGCGCCCGGGGATATCCCGGTGGTGCCCGTGGACCGGGGTGGTCAGGTCACCTACCACGGCCCCGGCCAGGCGGTGGTCTACGTGCTCGTGGACGTGCGCCGGCGACAGCTCGGCATCCGCAGACTGATCACCCTCCTGGAGACCGCCACCGTTGACCTGCTGGCAGAGCATGGGGTCACCGCCGCGGCACGCCCCGACGCCCCGGGCGTCTATGTGGGCGACGCCAAGATCGCCTCGGTGGGCCTGCGTGTCCGTCGCGGGGCGAGCTATCACGGCATCGCCCTGAATGTGGACATGGACCTCTCGCCATTCCGCCGCATCAACCCCTGCGGTTACCAGGGGCTGCGGGTGACCCAGATGCGCGA
>SKYZ01000334.1 GCA_007127625.1 Aquisalimonas sp.
CTCGGACGATGCCCGCGCCCGGGCGCAGGAGTTCCACGGACTGGTCCGGGATGCGGACAACGCCATGGGCCGCCTGAGTGCCGAAACCCGCGACGCCGGCGCCGCGATGCAACAGCTTCTGCAGCGCAGTGAAGGCATCCAGAACATCCTCGACACCATCCGCGGCATCGCCGAACAGACCAACCTGCTGGCACTCAATGCGGCCATCGAGGCGGCGCGCGCCGGGGACAGCGGTCGCGGCTTCTCGGTGGTCGCCGATGAAGTGCGTCAACTCTCCCGACGCACCGGAGAGGCCACCACGGACATCGACAACGTCCTCGGCGAGATCCGGAACAGTGCCCGACAGGCGGCCACCACCATGGAACGAGGCCAGACCTCCAGCGAACAGGTGCAGGCGATGACGCGGGACGCGGCTGGAGCGGTGGAAGGTGTCCTGGCGGCGGTGGCAGAGATTGCCGACATGAGCCACCAGATCGCCACCAGTACCGAGCAGCAATCGGCAACGGCGGAGCAGATCAACCAGAACGTCAACACCATCAGCTCCGGCCTGGCGCAGACCAGCGAGACGGCCGCCACGGTGTCGGAAACCACTGAAACGCTGACCCGCATGACGGCGGATCTGGGGGATCTGGTCAGACAGTTCCGTTGAGAGTACCGTGCGCAGAATCCCAAGCCAGTGATCGCCCGCCGCCATGGACTCCACCATCCTGCTTCCCGCCGCCGTCACTGCGCTGCTGGTCCTGCTGGCGTTCTTCGTCTGGGTGTCTCGGCGGCGCCAGCGGACGCCGACAATCAGCGTGCGCCCCAGACCCGTGCTGGACGGAGCCCGGCGGCGCCTGTACGAAACCTTGCAGGCCGGCCTGCCCAATCACCGCGTGCTGGCGCGGGTTCCCTTCAGCGCCTTCCTGGAACCGCGCGGAAAACCTCCGCTGGCCCTGGGCGACCAGATCGCGGACTTCCTCGTGTGCGACAGCCAGTTCCGGGTGGTCGCGGTGGCGGAGCTGGCGGACGGGCGCCAGCACAGTGAACGGGATGCCCTGCTGCGCGATGCGGCCCTGCCCCTGGTGCGCTGGGCTCCGGATTCGCTCCCCGTTGCCAGCGAAGTCCGCGAGACCATCCGCGACCTGGAATCCCTGCGCGCCATGAGCGAGCACGTGGACGACGACAGTGCCGACGATGGCGGCGGCGGCCTACCGGACGAGCCCCCGATGCACGGCGACCGCCGCGAACCACACCTCTGACCTCAGGCGACGCGCCGCAGATCCTCGCCGCGCCGGTAGGCCCCGATATTCTCGATCAGCTGCTCGACGATGCGCTGCCGCGCCTCGCGGCTGCCCCACGCCGAATGCGGGGTGACGATCAGGTTGGGAATGCTGTCGTCCAGCAGCACGTTGCCCTCCCGGGGCGGCTCGACGGTGAGCACATCGAACCCGGCGCCGCCCAGGCGTCCGGCGCGCAGCGCATCCGCCAGGGCCTGCTCATCCACCAGCCCGCCGCGGGCGGTGTTGATGGCAAAGGCGTGGGCCTGCATGGCCGCCAGCTCCCGGGCGCCGATGAGCCCCCGCGTGGCCTCCGTGAGCGGACAGTGCAGGGAGAGCACGTCCACCTGCGGCAGAAGCTCATCCAGGGGCACCCGGTCCGGTTCCGGGGCGCCGCCCGGGCGCTGCGCCACCAGCACTTCCATGCCCAGAGCCCGGGCAAGCTCGGCCACGCGGCCACCCAGGGTTCCCAGACCAACCAGACCGAGGGTGCGCCCGGCCAGTTCCACGATGGGGTAGTCCAGCAGGCAGAACTGCGTGCTGCGCCCCCAGTCACCGCGCATGGCCGCGCGGTGGTAGTCGAACATGCGCGTGGCCAGGGCGAGCATCAGGCCGATGGTGTGCTGGGCCACGGAATCCGTGCCGTAGCCGCGGCAGTTCGCGACGCCAATGCCCGCTTCCCGGCAGGCATCCACGTCCACGTTGTTCACGCCGGTGGCCGCCACGCAGACCAGCTTCAGGTCCGGCAGCTGCTCGACCAAGGCGCGGTCCAGGACCACCTTGTTGACCACGGCGATGTCGGCATCCGCCAGACGCTCCGCCACCTGCTCGGGGCTGGTGCGCTGATGGCTGACGAAGGTGTCCACCGCACCTTCCAGCGCGGCGATGTTGAGGTCGTCCCGATCCAGGGATTCGCGATCCAGGAATACTGCCTTCACTGTTGTCTCCCCCGTGGTCGTACCGTGAGCGTGCGCAGGAAGAGTCTAGCAGGATGTCCGCGGCGAGATTTCCACTACCCGCGAGGCTTGGGTATGATCGCGGTCTGCGTTTGGAGGGAAACCCACGAGCATGCGTATCGGCCCCTACAGCCTTGGCGGCAACGTGGTCCTGGCCCCCATGGCCGGGGTCACCGATCGCCCGTTCCGCACTCTCTGCCGCGCGCACGGCGCGGCCCTGGCCGCCTCGGAGATGGTGCACTCCGACCCGAAGCTGCGAGGCAGCCGCAAGTCCCGCCTGCGCGCCGATCACCGGGGCGAACCCTCACCCCGGGTGGTACAGATCGCCGGCGCCGAGCCGGTCATGCTGGCTGACGCTGCCCGTTTCAATGCGGCGTGTGGCGCCCAGATCATCGACATCAACATGGGCTGCCCGGCAAGGAAGGTCTGCAACCGCCAGGCGGGCTCGGCCCTGCTGGCCGACGAAGGTCTGGTCGCGGAGATTCTGGCTGCGGTGGTGACCGCCGTGGACGTGCCGGTGACGCTGAAGATCCGCACCGGTCCCGATCCGGACCACCGCAACGGTGTGCGCATCGCCGAAATCGCCCAGGACGCCGGCATCGCGGCCCTGGCGGTGCACGGGCGCACCCGGACCGAGCTCTACAAGGGTCGGGCCGAGTACGACACCATCCGTGCCATCCGGAGCGCCATAACCATTCCGCTGTTCGCCAACGGCGACATCGACGGCCCCGAAACCGCCGCCCGGGTGCTGGAATACACCGGCGCCGACGGCGTCATGATCGGCCGTGCCGCCCAGGGCCGCCCCTGGATTTTCCGCGAGATCCAGCACTACCTGAGCACCGGGGAGCAGCTGCCGGAGCCGGACCCGGTCACGGTGCGCGACCTGCTCCTCGGGCATCTGCGAGAACTGCATGCCTTCTACGGCCCTGAGCAGGGCGTACGGGTGGCGCGCAAGCACATTGGCTGGTATCTGGCCGGGCGCCCGGACGGCGAGAGCGCGAGACGCACCCTGGTCCGCCTCACAGACCCACAGGAGCAGCTCCAGGGCGTGCGCGAGTACTTTGCCCGGCAACAGGGAGCCCTGGCGGCATGAATGCAGCGAAACACTGGGCTCCGGCCATGGCCGGCATGGTCGCCGGCTACTGGATGCTGGGCCCGCTGGGTGGCTTCGCCGGACTTGGCGCCGGCTGGTGGTGGGCGCGCGGCCAGGCGAAGAAGCGCGCCGCC
>SKYZ01000277.1 GCA_007127625.1 Aquisalimonas sp.
ATCGCCGTGGACGGCATTCCGCGAACGCTGAGCGGCAAGAAAATGGAAGTACCGGTGAAAAAGCTGCTGCTGGGGTATCCTGAGGAGAAAGCCGTGAGCCGTGACGCCTGCGGCAACCCGGAGACGCTGGATGATTACATCCGCTTCGGCAAGGAACTCGCGGGCTGATGAGGCGGGCTCGGCTCAGGCCGAGCCCGCCTGCTAACCTGTCAGCAAGTAAAGCCAGCTCTCAGCGCCGTTGTGCGGCTCGCCGACAAGGCGTGCGAACGCAGGCGTGGCGATTCCACGTCAAGAGAGCGCAACACGGGCGGCGAGCCGAACAACGGCGCCCGTCGGGTGATTTCTGCGCCACTATGGACTGCGTTGCTCGTCGGTCATGTAGCTGCTGCTACACCTCCCTCCTCGCGCCTTGCCACAGTGGCGCAGAAAGTCACTGAGAGCTGGCTTTACTTGCTGACAGGTTAGCAACGTCCGGACGCTCCAGGGCGTAGGCCTCCAGCCGGCGGATCTCGTCGCGCACCCGCCCGGCATCCTCGAACTCCAGATTGCGGGCATGGGCGTACATCTGCTGCTCCAGTTCCTTGATGCGCTTGACCGCCTGGGCCGGGGTGAGATCCGCGTACTGGGCGGCCTCTTCCGCCACCTTCGCTGCCTGCTCCGAGCGGCCAGGCACGCCAGCACCACCGCTTTCCATGATGTCCGCCACTGCCTTGCGGATGGTCTGCGGGGTAATGCCGTGGGCCTCGTTGTGGGCGATCTGCTTCTCACGCCGGCGTTCCGTCTCGTCAATGGCGGCGCGCATGGAGTCGGTGACCTTGTCGGCGTAGAGGACGGCGGTGCCGTCCACGTTACGGGCGGCGCGGCCGATGGTCTGGATCAGGGAACGCCCCGAGCGCAGAAATCCCTCCTTGTCTGCATCCAGGATGGCGACCAGGGTCACCTCCGGGATGTCCAGCCCCTCGCGCAGCAGGTTGATGCCCACCAGCACGTCGAAGGTGCCCAGCCGCAGGTCACGGATGATCTCCATGCGCTCCACGGTGTCGATGTCGGAGTGCAGGTAGCGGACCTTGTTGCCGTTCTCGGTAAGGTACTCGGTAAGATCCTCGGCCATGCGCTTGGTCAGCGTGGTCACCAGGGTGCGCTCGCCGCGGGCGGCGCGCTCGCTGACTTCGCCCAGCAGATCGTCCACCTGGGTGGTGGCCGGGCGCACGTCGATCTGCGGGTCCACCAGGCCGGTGGGCCGCACCACCTGGTCCACCACCTTGGCGGAATGCTGCTCCTCGTAGGGCCCCGGCGTGGCGGAGACGAACACCATCTGTGGTGCCAGCCGCTCCCACTCATCGAAACGCAGCGGGCGGTTGTCCAGGGCCGAAGGCAGGCGGAAGCCGTACTCCACCAGGGTCTGCTTACGCGCCCGGTCGCCCCGGTACATGCCGCCGATTTGCGGAACGGTCACGTGGGACTCGTCGATGAACAGCAGGCAGTCCTCGGGCAGGTAGTCGAACAGCGTCGGCGGCGCCTCCCCCGCCTGGCGTCCGGAGAGATAGCGCGAGTAGTTCTCGATGCCGTTGCAGTAGCCCAGTTCCTGCATCATCTCGAGATCAAAGCGGGTGCGCTGCTCCAGGCGCTGCGCCTCCAGCAGCTTGTCGTTGGCGCGCAGTTCCTCCAACCGCTCGCGCAGCTCCTCCTTGATCTCCTCGATGGCGTCGAGGATGGTCTTGCGGGGCGTGACGTAGTGGGTTTTCGGGTAAACGGTCACCCGGGACACTTTGCGCAGCACGTCACCCGTGAGCGGGTCGAACCAGCTGAGCTGCTCAACCTCGTCATCGAACAGCTCCACCCGTACGGCCTCGGACTCCGATTCCGCGGGGAAGACGTCGATGACCTCGCCGCGCACCCGGTAGGTGCCGCGTCGCAGTTCGGTGTCGTTGCGGGTGTACTGGAGCTCCGCCAGGCGGCGCATGATCTGGCGCTGGTCCACCACGTCACCTCGCACCAGGTGCAGCACCATGCTCAGGTACGACTGCGGATCGCCCAGGCCGTAGATGCAGGACACGGAGGCGACGATGATGGTGTCCCGCCGCTCGATGATGGCCTTGGTGGCGGACAGGCGCATCTGCTCGATGTGGTCGTTCACCGAGGCGTCCTTCTCGATGAAGGTGTCCGACGACGGCACGTAGGCCTCGGGCTGGTAGTAGTCGTAGTAGGAGACGAAGTACTCCACGGCGTTCTCCGGGAAGAACTCCCGCATCTCGCCGTAGAGCTGGGCCGCCAGGGTCTTGTTGGGTGCCATGACAATGGCCGGGCGCTGCAGCTCCTGAACCATGTTGGCCATGGTGAAGGTCTTGCCGGAGCCGGTGACACCCAGCAGGGTCTGGTGATAGAGCCCGTCACCGATCCCCTCCACGAGTTCGCTGATGGCCTGCGGCTGGTCGCCGGCGGGCTCGTACTGGGAATGCATGCGGAAGGGCTTATTCATGACGGGAGCGCACTCTTGCCTGCTTGGAACAAGGGAGTTGCCTTCAGGTTACGGGCAAATTCGACTATGATTGGCGGCTGACATCATTCCTGCCGGAACCGCCGCCACGCATCAGCCGGCGGTTCCGGACAACGTCCCAGAATCAGTCGGAGGCGGCTTTGGACAACTCCCTTGCGAACCGGGTTCAGCGCGTCAAACCCTCACCCACACTGGCTGTAACGGCGAGAGCCGCAGAAATGCGTGCCGCCGGTCACGACATCATCGGCCTGGGCGCCGGGGAGCCCGATTTCGACACGCCGGAGCATATCAAAGAGGCTGCCATCGAGGCGATTCGCGCCGGCAAGACCAAGTATACGCCCGTGGACGGCACCCCGGAGCTGAAACAGGCGGTGCAGCAGAAGTTCTCGCAGCAGAACGGGCTGGACTATGAACTGAACCAGATCCTCGTCTCCGCCGGCGCCAAGCACAGCATCTACAACGTGATGCAGGCCGTGCTGAACCCGGACGACGAGGTGGTGATCCCGATCCCCTACTGGGTGTCCTATCCGGACATGGCCCTGCTGGCGGACGCCGTTCCGCGGGAGATTGAAGCCACGAAGGAACAGCGCTTCAAAATCACTCCGGAGCAGCTGGAAGCCACGCTCACCAGCAAGACCCGGCTGGTGATCCTTAACAGCCCCTCCAACCCGACCGGCGTGGCGTACACCCGCGCCGAGCTGGCGGCGCTGGGCAAGGTGCTGGAGGACTACCCCCGCGCCCTGGTGCTCACCGACGACATCTACGAGCACATTCTCTGGGCGGACGAGCCATTCACGAACATCGTCAACGCCTGTCCGTCCCTGAAGGACCGCACCATCGTCATCAACGGCGTCTCCAAGGGCTACTCCATGACCGGCTGGCGCATCGGCTACGCCGCCG
>SKYZ01000254.1 GCA_007127625.1 Aquisalimonas sp.
ACACCGAAGAGCGGGAGGCCCGACGCCTGGCCGCGGTGCTTGAGACCGCCAGCCGCGAGGCGGTGATCGAGGCCCGCGAACTGGGGCTGATCCTGCGTGACGACGGCTACCGATTCACCCGCCTGGAGCAGGGCGAGTGGCGCAGTGAGGCCTTCGCCCAGGATCGCGCCCTGCGGCGACACACGTTCCCGCACGGAGTGCGCCTGGAAGTCAGCACCGAGGGCCTGCCGGGCAGCCGCGAGCCGGGGGCGGACAACGACGATGACGATGACGATGACGACGACAACGGCCGGCCCCACATCCTGATCCTCTCCAGCGGCGAGCTCACCCCCTTCGAGATCGAAGTCCGGCGGCCGGCATCCCGGCGTCCGTCCTGGTTCGTCACCGGCGATCTCGATGGCGACATCACCTTCTTCGAAGAGGGCGACAGGGACGACGAGGAATGAGACGGGCAACCCACGGTTTTACTCTGCTGGAGGTGATGGTGGCGGTGGCCGTGCTGGGCATCGCCATGGCGGCGGTGATCAAGGCCGGCTCGGAGATGACCGCCAATTCCCGCTATCTGCAGGACCGCACCTTTGCCCAGTGGGTGGCCGGCAATGTCATGACGGAACTGCAGGCCAGCCGCTTCTGGGACGACGAGGGCGACGATGGTACGGCGCGCCTGGGCGGCCAGGAGTGGTACTGGTCCTTCCAGGTGGAGAGCACGCCCCACCCGGACTTCCGCCGAGTGGACGTCTCCGTCTACCGCGACGAGGACGCCGACAGCCCGGTGGCCACCATCACCGGCATGGTCAGCAGCCCGGAACTGGGCGAGGCCATGACGGAGATACCCGGGGAGATGCTGCAATGACCCGGCGGCGGGGGTTCACGCTCATCGAGCTGATGGTGGCCCTGGCCATCTTTGCCGTGGTCTCGGTGGTGAGTTTCTCGGGCATCATGCTGATGATCGACAACCGCGACCGGGTCACCGCCCACGCAGAGCGTCTGGCGGATATCCAGACCGCCCTCACCCTGCTCCAGCGCGATCTGCAGCAGGCGGCGGCACGACCCATCCGTGACCTCTTGGGCGACCCCCGCGCCGCCATGCTCGCCGAGGACCTGGCGGACCTGGAGTTCACCCGTGCCGGGCACTCCAACCCGCTGGGGATCCGCCGCAGTGAACTGCAGCGGGTGGCCTACCGGGTCGAGGACGGCGAGCTGCAGCGGCTGAGCTGGGGCGTACTGGATCAGCAACCGGAGCCGCCGCGCCGGGACCGTGTGCTGCTGGAGCGCATCGAGACCATCGAACTGCGGTTCATGGACGACGACACCCGGTGGCTGGAAATCTGGCCCCCCGCCGGCGCCGAAACCGCCACCGCCATGCTGCCCCGCGCCGTGGAGGTCACCCTCGTGCTGGAGGACCTGGACACCATCACCCGCGTGGTGGCGCTCCCGGAAGCACCGGTGACCATGCAACAGCCCATGACGGAGATGATGCAATGACGGCGCCGGGTCGTCAGCGCGGGGTGGCCCTGATCACCGCCATGCTGGCGGTGGCCATCGTCACCGTGCTGGCGGTGGAACTGATGAGCCGCCAGCACATGGACGTGCGCCGCACCCAGAACATGCTCGCCCGGGACCAGGCCTACATGTACTCCCTGGCGGTGGAGCGCTGGGCCCTGTCCATGCTCCTGGAAAAGCGGCGGGAACAGGACCAGGCCGTGGACCACCTCAACGAGATGTGGGCCGAGGAACTGACCCCGCCGCCCTTCGAGGGGGCCCAGATGCGACTGCGCATGGAGGACCTGCAGGGGCGGTTCAATCTCAACAACCTGGTGGCCGAGCCCGGCACCGACGACGAGGTGGCCATGGAGCGCTTCGCCCAGCTGCTGCTGGGCCTGGAGATCGAACCGGTGTTCGTCCAGGCCACGGCGGACTGGATCGATGTCGCCCCGGACGTGCGCTTCCCCGACGGCGCCGGGGATGACTGGTACTCGCGGCTGGATCCGCCCTACCGCACGGCCAACCGGCCCATGGTCAGCGCCTCGGAACTGCGGCTGGTGCGCGAAGTCGAGGATGAGCAGTGGCGCCTGATCGCGCCCTACGTCACCGCCCTGCCGGAGGCCACACCCATCAACGTCAACACCGCGCCGCCGGCGGTGCTGCGGAGCCTGACGCCGGATCTGTCCGCGGATGCCGCCGAGGATCTGGCCGGGGATCTTCCCGAGGACGGCTGGCGCAGCGTCGACGACTTCCTGGCCCATTCGAGCCTGGCCGGTCAGGACATCGACGCCGGCACCCTCAGCGTGAACAGCGACTATTTCCTGCTGCGCAGCGAGATCAGCCTCGGCCGGGTCACCATTCGCAGCGAGAGCGTGCTGTTCCGGCAGGGGGAATCCGGCGGGCAGGTGATTCTCCGGCGCCAGGGCTTCTTCGATTGATTGCAAGGGCCCAACGCAGCCTAGACAATAAGACATTCGCGAAAAACGTTGCATCCGAATGCGGAGGCAACACCAGGGACGAACAATGAATCCGACACGCATCGTGCGCCTGCAGCCCGGCGCCCCCGATCAGGCCCAGTGGATCCTGGTGGACCGCGCCGGCGCCGTGGAGCAGCAGGGTGCCTGCACACTGGATGAACTGGCCGGCAACGGCCGGGATCTGGTGGTTCTGGTACCGTCGGAGGAGGTCCTGCTGGCGGCGGTGAACATCCCCACGCAGAGCCGGCAAAAGCTGCTCCAGGCGATCCCCTTCGTGCTGGAGGACCAGCTCACCAGCGACATCGAGGATCTCCACTTCGTCCCCGGAAACCGCCAATCGGACGGTAGCTGCCCGGTGGCGGTGGTGGAACACACCCGCATGCGCGCCTGGCTGGATGCTCTCAACGACGCCGGCCTGGAGCCGGCGCGCATGGTGCCGGACGTGCTCGCCGTGCCGCGCCAGGGCGACGCCTGGGCCGGCGTGGTGGACGGCGAACGGGTGCTGGTGCGTACCGGCGCCAGTACCGGCTTCGCCGGCGAGACCGAGAACCTGGCGGTGCTCCTGGATGCCGCCCTGGAAGAAGCAGGCGATGCCGCTCCCGAGCACATCATCATCGATGGCGCAGAAGAAACGCCGGAACTCGGACACGATGTCACGTTCACTGCCGGCGAGCGACATGCCAGCCGGGCGCTGGCCGCGGGGGTGGCAGCGGGCGGACTCGCCCCGGCGGAACTGCGCACCGGCCCCTACGCCAGCACCAGCGACCGGCGCGCCTGGTTGCGCCCGTGGATTCCCGCGGCGGCGCTGTTGCTGGCGTGGATCGTGCTCGACACCGGCCAGCTGCTCAGCGAGCGCTGGCAGCTGCAGCAGGAACTGGACACTCTGGACGCCCGAGTGGAGGAACTCTTCTTCGACGTCTTCCCCGACGCCAAC
>SKYZ01000089.1 GCA_007127625.1 Aquisalimonas sp.
ATGATCAGCGCGCCCGCCAGGCCGCCGAGCAGAGCGAGCAGCGACGGTCCCTGGTGGGCAGCGGTGATCGCTCGGAACGCATCCGCACCTACAACTTTCCCCAGGGGCGGGTGACGGACCACCGCATCAATCTCACCCTGTACAAGCTGGAGGACGTCATGGAGGGCGACCTGGACCCGGTCATCGGCCCGCTGATTCAGGAGCACCAGGCGGACCAGCTGGCGGCCATCGCCCGCGGCGAACACCCCCACTAAGGAGTTCCGGGCGACAGCGCCCCCGGGACGGTCGCCCCTATTCCTGGTGACCCGCCGCCTGCCCGCTGCGTGCGCCGCCGGGTTCCCACGCCATACGGCGCAGCCACAGCCGTTCGCGCAGCCAGACCGCCCCCCGCACCAGCACCACCAGTGCGATGCCGAACAGCACGATGGCCGGTCCTGAGGGCATATCCAGCCAGTACGAGCCCAGCAAGCCGCCCGTGGAGGTCACCAGGCCAGCCCCCACGGCAAGCACAAGCACCGCAAGAAAACGGTTTGCCAGCATCAGGGCGATCAGGGGCGGAATGGTAAACAGCGCAATAAGCAGGATGATGCCCACCACCTGGATGAGCATGATCACCGACAGCGCCATGAGCACCAGCAGCAGCGTGGTCATCCGCCGCACCGGCACGCCCTGCACGGCGGCAAAGGTTTCGTCGAAGGCCACGGCCACCAGCGAGCGATAGAACAGCGCCAGCACACCCACCACCACGATGGTCAGCGCCGCCAGGAGGTGCACGTCACCGCGGCTGACGGTCAGGATGTCGCCGAACAGGTAGGTCATGAGACTAGGGGCATAACCGGGGGTCATGTGGATGAACACGATGCCCGTGGCCATGCCTCCGGCCCAGAGGAGTCCGATCATGGCATCCTGGGAACGGGCCCGGCTCTCCCCCAGCCAGCCCAGCAGCAGAGCGGCCAGCACCGCCACCACGACGGCACCGATGAGCGGATTCGCTCCAAGCCAGTAGCAGAAACCGAGGCCGGCGAAGGCCGCGTGACTGACGCCGCCGGCAATGAACACCAGGCGCTTGACCACGACGAAGGTGCCCACGGTTCCCGCCAGGATGCTGGCGAACACCGCCGCCAGCATCGCATTGCGCGCGAACTCGTAGCTGAACAGGCCGATCAGGTCACTCATGTGCGTGGGCGTGCTGGTGATCGTGGTCGTGGAGGATGCGGTGCGGAACGCCGTGGGCGATGAGCTCCACGGGGCAGCCGTACGCCTCGGCCAGATCGGAGTGACTGAGTTTCCCCGAACCGTGATAGAAGAGCTGGCGATTGACGCAGGCGATCTGCTTGACCTGCGATGCGAAGCCGGTGATGTCGTGGGTGATCACCACCACCGGAATCCGCCGGTTGAGCTCTGCCAGCACGCCCTCCAGCACCTGGCGGGTCTCCGCATCCACCGAAGCGGTGGGTTCATCCAGGAACAGGATCGCCGGATCACCGACCAGCGCCCGGGCGATCAGCGCCCGCTGCAGCTGACCACCGGAGAGTTCGGCGATGGGCATGGCGGCAATCCCGTCCAGGTGCAGCTGCTCCAGTACCCGGTCCACCGCCCGGTAGTCGGCACGGCCGTATCGGCCCAGCAGCCCGCCCCGCCCCAGTCGCCCCATGAGTACGGCATCGCGCACCTGCACGGGGAAATTCTTGTCGAACGTCGAGAACTGCGGCACATAGCCGATGGCACCAGGCACCAGGGCCCGCGACCAGTGCACCGATCCCCGCCAGGGCGTCTCGAGACCCAGGATCAGGCGCAGCAGCGTGGTCTTGCCACCGCCATTGGGGCCAATAATGGCCAGGAAGTCATCCCCGCCCACGCGCAGGTTCACGTCGCGCAGGACGGCCTCGCGCTCGTAGCCGAAGGTCAGGCCACGGACTTCCAGTACCGCGTCTGGGTCCACCGCCTTGCTCATGGGGCCAGCGCCTCGTGAATCGCCGCGGCCACCTCGTCCAGGTTCTGCATCCAGTCCCGGGCCAACGGATCGGCGGTGCGCACCACGGCATCGATTTCCCGGGCGATGACCCGGGCACTGCGCTCGGAGAACCCTTGCTGTACGAACACCACGCGCACGCCCTCTTCCTTCGCCTGCTCGATGAAGCGGGCCAGCTGCGCCGGTGACGGATCCCGTCCACCCGATTCGATGGCGACCTGCTCGAGATCGTACTCACGGGCGAAATACCCCCAGGCCGGATGATTGACCACGAAGCGCCGTTGCTCCAGGCCCCGGAAACGATCACTGATGGAGGCGTCCAGGGCGTCCAGATCGTCCAGTAAGGTCTCCAGGCGCTGGCGGTACCCGGCTTCGCCCTCCGGGTCGATGGCGATCAGGGCCTCGGCCAGGGGTTCTGCTGCCGCCCGCATAATCGCCGGCGACACCCACAGGTGTGGATCCGTCTCGCCGTGATCATGGTCGTCGCCATGGGCATGATCATGGCCGTGGTTACCGTCGCCGTGCTCGTGGGCCTCCATGGCCATGAAGTCGACCCCGGAGGAGAGATCGACGATTTCCACCTGCCGGTCCTGCTCCTCGACATGCCGCAGAAAGCGATGTTCGAAGGCCAGGTCCGGATGCCCCACCTTGAAATAGATCCGACCGTCATCCAGTGCCATGAGCTGGCGGGGTGACAGTGAAAAGGTATGGGGCGACTGCCCTGGCTCGATCATCACCGAGACATCCACACGGTCACCGCCGATGGCCTCGACCATTTCCGCCTGGGGCGGCACGCTGACCGTGACCGGCACCGTGGTCACCGCCACGGCGGGGAACAGGAGCAGCACACCAAGCCAGAGGCCTTGTAGCCTGGACTGAGCGTTGCACATGGGCGACAGACAACACCATCGGGCAAGAGATGTGCAACATGATAACATTTTAGGATGGGCGCTGACACGCCCCGGCCCCAATGCAAGAGCGGGCTGGCGCGCATGCGCCAACCCGCTCATCTGGTCCGCTTGATTCCGCCGCGGAGGCGTCAGGCCACCCGCTGCTTCTCGCGGTGCTCTTCCAGCGTCTTGCAGTCGATGCACAGGGTAGCAGTCGGCCGGGCCTCCAGGCGCCGCAGGCCGATCTCGACCCCGCACTGTTCGCAGTAGCCGTAGTCCTCCTTGCGGATGGCCTCCAGCGTCTGGTCGATCTTGCGAATCAGCTTGCGCTCACGGTCCCGGGTACGCAGCTCCAGGGCAAACTCTTCCTCCTGGGTGGCGCGGTCTGCCGGATCCGCGTAGTTGGTGGCATCATCGCGCATGTGGTGCACGGTGCGCTCCACCTCTTCCTGGAGCTGACGCTTCCAGGCGAGCAGCAGTTGCCGGAAGTGCTCCAGCTGCTCGGGGCTCATGTATTCCTCGCCCTCGGCCTG
>SKYZ01000307.1 GCA_007127625.1 Aquisalimonas sp.
ACAGCGCGTGGTAGTCCGGGAGGTCCAGGCCGCGCGTGTCCTCCAGCCAGCGCCGGAACCGCGTGATGTTCGCGTCCTCGATGCGCTCGGCGCTCGGCTCCCAGAGCAGGGTGCCTTCTTCAATCATGATGTCTCCTCGCAAAGGTGCGCCGGTGGCGCGTGTTGTTCTTGATGGCGGACCTGAAGGTCCGCCCTACGCCTCTTCAGGCACCGCGGCTCGTTCCAGGCGTAGGGTGGATCTTCAGATCCACCGTTTCCCGATATGCTGGTCCCGAGTCGCTCATCGGAGGCCCGAGGCGGCGGACCTGAAGGTCCGCCCTACAAGGTCCGCCATACGGTGTCGGTGCCTTCTTCAGACACCTTGGCCTGTGCCGGCGTAGGGCGGATCTTCAGATCCGCCATTCCCGACACGCCAGCCCGGGCGCCATCAGTGGGCGTAGGGCGGATCTTTAGATCCGCCATCCCCGACCTGCCGTTGCCGGCCCGGTCAGGCCGTCCTCATTCACTCCACCAACAGATCCCGGTCCACGTCGGCGAAGTTCGCTTTCCCGGCCAGTGCCATGGTCAGGTCCGTATCCGCCAGCACCCGCTGGATGACCTCGCGCACGCCTTCCTCGCCGTCCAGCGCCAGACCCCAGATGTAAGGCCGGCCCAACAGTACGGCATCCGCGCCCAGCGCCTTCGCCTTGAGCACGTCGGCGCCGTTGCGGATACCGCTGTCGAACAGCACCGGCACCCGGCCGTTCACCATGGTGGCCACGTCGGGCAGGGCGTCCAGGGCAGCGATGCTGCCATCCACCTGGCGGCCGCCGTGGTTGGAGACGATGATGCCGTCGACGCCGTGTTCCAGGGCCAGGCGGGCGTCGTCCGGGTGCACGATGCCCTTGACCAGGATCGGCAGATTCGTGGCCTGGCGTAGAGCGGCCAGGTCCTTCCAGGTCTTGGAGGGGTCCGCGAACTGCTCGGCCCAGCGCCGCACGGAGGGCCACATGTCCTCTTCCGGGGGGCGTTCCAGGCCGTCACGGAACCACGGATCGGAGGTGTAGTTCGCCAGGCCCTGGCCGTTAAGAAAGGGCAGGAAGGCGTTCTGCAGGTCCCTCGCTCGCCAGGCCATCATCTTGGTGTCCAGGGTGACCACGATGGCCTCGTAGCCGGCCTGCTCCGCACGCTGCACGAAGCTCTCCGCCAACTCCGGGCTGCGCGGCCAGTAGAGCTGGAACCACCGAGGTGCGTTGCCCATGGTCTCGGCCACGCTCTCCATGCTGTGGGCGGAGACGGTGGAGAGGATCATGGGGACGTTCAGCGACGCAGCGGCCTTCGCCACGGCCAGCTCCGCCTCCGGGCGGATGATGCTCTGCACGCCGATGGGCGCCAGCAGCAGCGGCGAAGGCAGGGTGCGGTCGAACAGGGTGATGGAGAGATCCCGCTGGGAGACATCCGTGAGCATGCGCGGGTGAATCCGGTAGCGGTCGAACGCCGCCCGATTGGCGTCCATGGTCACTTCCCCGGCGCCACCCGCCACGTACCAGTACGACTCCCGGGAGAGCACCTCGTGGGCGGCATGTTCCAGGTCTTCCATACGCATGGGCATGCGCGGCCGCGCCCCCTTGAGCCCGGCCTGGTAGATCTTGAGCTGGTGATCGCCGTAATGCATGGATAGCTTCTCCTCTGCCGCGGGGACGCGGTCTTGTTCATTGGTGATGGTTGTCGTTGTCCCAATCCCCTTCGCAAGGGGGAATTCGTGGAATCCGTAGGGCGGACCTTCAGGTCCGCCAACAGGCCTCGCCAAGCCACCGGGGCGTTCCATGGTCGCAGACGGCGGATCTGAAGATCCGCCCTACGCGCTTGGCTTGCCGGTCGCGGAGGTGCATCTTGATGCACCGCTGGCACCGTAGGGTGGACCTTCAGGTCCACCTTCCCGCGATTGCAAGAGCAACGTCGCCCCTTCCCACCGCCGAACGGTGGACGTGAACGTCCACCCTACCGCAGCCATGGGTCCGCGGGAACGCACCTCTATTTTATTCGTATCCTATCAATTAACATACGAACTATGGCAACGGGAACGGAACAGGGCACCGACAACTTCAGTGATCTCAACCGCTTCGGCTCGGCGTTGGCGGAGACGGCGCGAGTGTGGCGCATGCGCCTGGACCAACGGCTCAAGCCGCTGGGGCTCAGCCAGGCCAAGTGGCGGGCCCTGCTGAGCCTCGCCCGGGACGGCGAGGGCATGACCCAGACCGCGCTGGCGGAGCGGCTGGGCATTGAGGGCCCGTCCCTGGTGGGGCTGCTGGACCGGCTGGCCGCGGACGGCTGGATCCAGCGCCTGGTGTGTGCCGACGACCGCCGGGTGCGGCGGATCTATCTCACCGAAAAGGCGCGCTCCACCCTGGAGGAGATCGAGGCCGTGGCGACGCGGCTGCGCCAGGAGCTGTTCGGCGATATTTCCGAGGAGGAACTGCTCCACTGCCTTCAGGTTCTGCGGCGCATTCGCGACAAGGCGGAGGCCCTGGAATGAGCGACGCAACCCTCGGTAACGGCGGCCCCCGCGAGGGCAGCGGTCGCGCGGTGAAGATCGTGGTGGCGCTGGCCGTCGTGATCGCGCTGCTGGCAGGCGGCGGTTACTGGCTCTATGAGCGGCTGCTCTACGTCCACGAGATCGACGCCCGCGTGGAAGCGGACATGATCACCATTGCCTCCCGTCTGCCGGGGTGGGTGGATGGGATGGACCTGCGCCAGGGCCAGCGCGTCAGCGAGGGCGAGGAACTGGTGCGTATCGACGCCCGCGAGGCCCGGCGGCGCATGGCGGTGCTGGACGCCCGTGAGGCGTCGTTGCGCCGGGAACTGGATCAGGTCGAGGCGGAGCTGGAGTTGGCCCGTGCGCGCACCGAGGCCCAGGTGGAACGTGCCCGTCGCCAGGTGGCCGTGGCCGAGGCCGATGTCGAACGCAGTGAGCGTGAGCGGGACAAGGCCGAGGCCGATCTTCGCCGCGTGCGCGGCATGGCCGAGGACGACATGGTTTCCGAGCAGGAAGTCGACGACGCCCGCCACGCCCTGCGCCTGGCGGAGAGTGATGTCCGCACCGCCCGTGCCCGGCTGGACGAGGCCCAGGCGGCGGTTACCGAAGCCCGCGCCGAGGAGGCCCACCGGCAGGTGCTGCGGGCAACGGCCGCCACGCTGGAGGCGCGCATCCAGGAACTCGGCGCCGAGCGCGAGGAAGCGGAACTGGCCGTGAGCGACCGCATCATCCGCAGCCCCATCGACGGCGTGGTGGCCGAGACGTTCGTCAATCCCGGGGAGCACGTACGCGAGGGCCAGAACCTGCTGCTGGTGCACCGGCCGGGGGATGTCCGGGTGAAGACGAACATTCGCGAGACCGACATCGCCGACGTGGCCG
>SKYZ01000279.1 GCA_007127625.1 Aquisalimonas sp.
ATCTACCAGACCACGTCCTTCGTGTTCCGGGACAGCGATCAAGCCGCGTCCCTGTTCAATGGCGAGCGTGGTGGTCATGTCTACTCACGTATTTCCAACCCCACCAACGCGGTGCTGGAAGAGCGTATCGCCGCGCTGGAGGGGGGTGTGGGCGCCATTGCCACCGCCAGCGGCCAGGCGGCACTCCACCTGGCCATCGCCACGCTCATGGGCGCGGGCGGCCATATCGTCGCCTCCCATTCCCTCTACGGCGGCAGCCATAACCTGCTGACCTATACGCTGCCGCGCTTTGGTATCACCACGACCTTCGTGAACCCAAGGGATCCGGAGGCATTCCGTGCGGCGATCCGGCCCGAGACGCGTCTGGTGTTCGGCGAGGTGCTGGGCAACCCGGGCCTGGACGTGCTGGATATCGGTGCCGTGGCGGATGTGGCCCATGCGCACGGTCTGCCGCTGCTGATCGACTCCACCTTCACCACGCCTTACCTGTGTCGGCCCTTCGACCATGGCGCCGACCTGGTCTATCACTCGGCCACCAAGTTTCTCGGTGGCCATGGTGTGGCGGTGGGGGGGCTGCTGGTCGACAGCGGCGGTTTCGACTGGGATGCCTCCGGGCTGTTCCCGGAACTCAGCGAGCCCTATGCCGGCTTCCACAACATGGACTTCACGGAGGAGTACGGACCCAGTGCGTTTCTCCTGCGGGCACGCAAGGAGGGGTTGCGCGATTTCGGTGCCTGCATGAGCCCCACCACGGCCTTCCATCTGCTGCAGGGCCTGGAGACTCTGCCGCTGCGCATGCAGCGCCACGTGGACAACACCCGCAGGCTGGTGGCATTCCTTGCCGACCACGAGGCGGTGGAGCACGTCGGCTACCCGGAGCAGGAGGACCACCCGGATCACGCCCTCGCCAGCCGGCTTCTGCCCAAGGGCGCCGGCGCCGTTTTCAGCTTCACCATCAAGGGGGGGCGCGCGGCCGGCCGGCGTTTCACGGAGAACCTGAGCCTGTTCTCTCACCTGGCCAACGTGGGTGATGCCAAGTCCCTGGTGATCCACCCGGCCAGCACCACCCATCACCGCATGAGCCGGGATGCCCTGGAAGCGGCAGGGATTTCCGAGGGCATGATCCGGTTGTCGGTGGGGATCGAGGATCCGGAGGATCTGATCAACGACCTCAAGCGCGCCCTGCGTGCCAGTCAGAAGGAGGCGCGCTGATGGACACCCGTGTGCACGGTGAAACCGCCTACGTCTATACCGGTACCCATCCCGTAGAACCGGGCAGGGACACCTGGCTGTTCGTCCATGGTGCCGGCATGGACCACTCCGTCTGGATCCTGCAGAGCCGCTACTTCGCTTTCCATGGCCAGAACGCCCTGGCCGTGGACCTCCCCGGGCACGGCCGCTCCGGCGGCGAGGCCATTGACTCCATCGAGGGGCAGGCGGACTGGCTGGCGGCGCTGCTGGACAGCCTCGAGGTGGGATCGGCCCGGGTGGTGGGGCACAGCATGGGCTCCCTGGCGGCGCTGGACCTGGCCGCCCGGCATCCGCGCTGCGTGGATGGGCTGGTGCTCACCGGGTCCGGCTTCCCGATGCCGGTGGCAGAGCCGCTCCTGGAGGCGGCCCGAGCCGATGACCACCGCGCCGTGGAAATGATCATGAACTGGAGTCTCAGTCCGCAGTCGCACCTTGGTGGCAACCAGGCGCCGGGGCTGTGGCTCTATGGCCAGGGCGAGCGGTTGCTTGAGCAGGCCGCCCCGGGGGTGCTGTTCACGGACCTCAGTGCCTGCAACGCGTACCAGGCAGGGTTGGAACGCGCCGCGGAGATCCGCTGCCCGGTGCACTTCATCCTCGGCAGTGCCGACATGATGACCCCGCCCAGGGCAGCGGCGAAACTGCGCGGTGCCATGACCGGGACCACCACCTCGGGCGTTACGCTGCCCGGCTGCGGTCATATGGTGCCCATGGAGCGGCCCAACGAGTTCCTGGATTCGCTGATTGGATTTTCCCGCGGCTGAGGGCGGTCGCTCCCGCTTTAGTCCGGGGGAGCTCAGTCCAGGCGGTCAAGGATCTCCAGGGCGCCCGCCACGAACCACTCCCGGTCCCAGGCCTCCCGGGGCCGGGAGACGCCCAGGCGGACCACCACCAGGTCCGCCGACGGTACGATCACCACTTCCTGCCCCTGATAGCCGGACGCGGCATACGTGTCCGGCGGCAGCGCGGGCCAGGGACGTTCACCGGTGTCCGGGTCGCCGCGATTGAGCCAGAAATGCGCGCCGTAGCCACCATCCGGTGCGTGCGGGGCAGGCTCGCGTGCGAAATCGACCCAGCCCTCGGGAAGAAGTTGTTCGCTCTGCCACTGGCCATCCTGAAGATAGAGCAGGCCGAAGCGTGCCCAGTCCCGCGCCGTGGCATACATGAACGACGAGCCCACGAAGTTCCCTTCCGCATCGGTCTCCATGACGGCGCTGCGCATGCCCAGAGGCTTGAATAACGCGTCCCGCGGGAGGGTGGCCCACCGCGTATCGTCGTCGACTGCCTCACGGAGTACCCAGACCAGCAGGTTGGTGGTGCCGCTGGTGTAATCCCAGCCATCGCCTGGAGGATGGGCCATGGGTTTCCCGCGAACGAACCCGGGGGCACTGGGCTCACCGAAGAGCATGCGAATGGGATCGCCCAGCGGCGATGTGTAGTCCTCGTCGAAGGCCAGGCCCGGCGTCATCTGCAGCAGGTGACGCAGGGTGATGTCGCTGCGGTGGTTGTCGGTCTCGCTCCATCCGGGAACGCCGTCGTCCAGCGCCACTGTGTCTTCTGCCAGCAGGATACCGGTCAGGGCATGCACCACGCTCTTAGCCATGGACCAGCCGGGCAGCGGCGTATCGGCGTCGAAGCCGGGTGCATAGTCTTCGGCTACCAGCTCGCCACGGTGGAGAATGACCACCGCCCGCGTGCCCCGTTGCATGTCGTCGTCCGGTTCGCCAAAGGCAGCTGACACCAGTGGCGCCAGGCGGAGGCGGCGCGAATCGTTGGCATCCGCCTCCGGGAGTGGCGTGGGTGATGCGTCGTCGGCAGCAGGTGGATCCGGCAGCGCGTTGGCATCGTGTGCGTCGAACACCAGACTGCAGCCAAGCCCCTCGCGGAATCGGGCCTCCCTGTGAACCGGCCCGATGCGTGCAGAGGCGCTGCGGGCATCCCGGTCCACCGATGTGCGGACGATAGCGGGCATGTCGGCCATGTCCGAGGCCAGCACCTGGTCGGGCTGACGCCCGGAGACGAATACCCCGGAACATAGCTGCTTGGCGCCGAACCCGGTGGCCACCCTGGCAAAATCGTGTGCCGTGGGAGTCCACCATGCGATGGCGACGAGGGCGGTGGCGATGAGCAAC
>SKYZ01000356.1 GCA_007127625.1 Aquisalimonas sp.
AGACGCTGCTCCAGGCGCAGGTTGAAATCGGGTGCATCGATACCGATGAACACGTCCGGCGGCTCGCTGCGGAAACGCTGGACCAGATCCCGCCGAATGCGCAGCAGCTTCGGGAGATGGCGCAGCACTTCCACCAGTCCCATCACGGAAAGGGCTTCCAGGGGGTAGAGGCTGGTCATGCCCTCCGCCTCCATGCGCCGCCCGCCAATGCCCTCGAACCGGGCCTTCGGGTACAGTCGCCGCAGCTCGCGCATCAGGCCGGCACCCAGATAATCCCCGGACATCTCGCCGGCAACGATTCCGACACGCATGGCCTTAGCGCACGATCCCGCGCCGACTGTCGCGAATGAACGCGGCGAGTCGCGCCACCGGCGGATGGGACGCGCCCAGCTCGTCGATCTGCTCCAACGCCGGCTCCAGACGCAGGCCGGACTTGTAGAGCATGCGGTACGCGCGTCGCAGGGCATTGACATCGTCCCGGGCAAAGCCCTGGCGTCGCAGCCCCTCGCTGTTCACGCCATGGGGAGTCGCGGGGTTACCGGCGACGGTCACGAACGGGGGCACATCCTGCTTGATACAGCTCCCCATGGACGAGAAGCAGTACGCACCGATACTGCAGAACTGGTGAACCAGCGTAAAACCACCGAGAATGGCGTCATCACCCACGTCCACGTGCCCGGCCAGGGAGGCGCCGTTGGCAAACACGATACGGTCGCCCACCCTGCAGTCGTGGGCAATGTGCACGTAGGCCATGATCCAGTTGTCATTGCCGATTCGGGTCACCCCCTGGTCCTGCACGGTTCCCCGATTGATGGTGACGAACTCCCGGATGGTGTTGCCGTTGCCAATCTCCAGCAGCGTCTCCTCGCCGGCGAACTTCTTGTCCTGGGGCTCGGCACCAACGGAGGCAAACTGGAAAATCCGGTTGCCCCGGCCAATGCGGGTGGGTCCGAAAACGGTGGCATGCGGGCCCACTTCGCAGTCGTCCCCGAGTTCCACGTGGGGCCCGATAATGGCGTAGGGACCAATGCGGACGTTGTGTCCCACAGTGGCCGCGGGATCAACTTGCGCCGTGGGGTCGATCAAGATTCCACATCCCGCATGGTGCACATGATGTCCGCCTCGGCGGCGAGCTGGCCATCCACGGTGGCCTTCCCCGAGAACATCCAGATGCCGCGGCGCACCCGCGCCAGTGTAACCTCGATGCGGACCTGGTCACCCGGCTCCACCGGGTGCTTGAACCGTGCCTTGTCGAAACCCACCAGGTAGAAAATGGTGTCACTGCCGGGGTGACGCCCTTCCGTCTCGAAGGCCAACAGACCACAGGCCTGGGCAATGGCCTCCAGGACCAGTACGCCCGGCATCACCGGTTTGACCGGGAAATGGCCCTGGAAGAACGGCTCATTGATGGTGACATTCTTGATCCCCACCAGCCGCTCTCCCGGTTCCACGTCGACCACCTTGTCAACGAGCAGAAACGGATAGCGATGGGGCAGCAGGTTCTTGATTCGGTTGATGTCCATAACGCCTTCGTGCCCTGTTCACTGTTGTTCGGTGGCGGGCCCGTCCTGCGACACCGCCGGGTCATCGCCGTTGTCCGGCGCCAGCCGACGCTCCAGGGCGCGGAGTCGGCGCGCCATGTCGTCGAGCTGATGGAAACGCGCAGCATTCCGGCGCCAGCTCCGGTTCGGCTCCACGCCGGTTCCGGAGGAGTAGACTCCGGGTTCCCGGAGGCTCTTGGTCACCTGGGTCAAACCGGTGATGTGCACGTTGTCGGCGATCTCCAGGTGGCCGGCGATACCGACCATACCCGCTATGGTGCAATAGCTGCCAATGTGGGTACTGCCCGACACCCCCACCGCCGCGGCCATGGCGGTATGGGCACCAATGCGGACGTTGTGTGCAATCTGGACCAGGTTGTCGATCTTGACGCCGTCCTCGATCACCGTGTTGCCGATGGCACCGCGGTCGATGGTGGTGTTGGCGCCGACATCCACGTCGTCACCGATGACCACGACGCCCACCTGGGGCACCCGCTCCCAGCGGCGGCCGTCGCGGGCAAAGCCGAAGCCATCGGAGCCGATCACGGCACCGGGCTGGATCCGGCAGTTGCGTCCCAGCCGACAGCCCGCCGCGATCAGCGCACCGGCACGGATCACGCAGTCGTCGCCGACTTCCACGCCGGCACCGATGACCACGCCGGCATCCACCACCACGCGGTGACCGATCACCGCACCGTCCTGGATCACCGCCCGTGGGCCGATGGTCGCGTCCGTCGCCACGGTTGCCGACTCCGCGATGGTGGCGGACGGATCGCTGCCGGGCTCCCGGGCCTCGGGGTACAGCAGCTGTGCAGCGCGGGCAAAGGTCAGATGGGGGTTGTCGGACACCAGAGCGTTACCGGTGATGGCGTCCGCGTCATCCGGTGCCACGATCACCGCACCGGCAGCCGTCTGTGCAAGATGCTTACGGTAGCGCCGATCCACCAGGAAAGAAATCGCGTCGGCGCCAGCTTCCGCCAGTGACGCCACCCGTCGGACCTGGTGTCCCGGATCCCCGACGAGCTGCGCGCCCAGGGCCTCTGCCAGCTCACCCAACGCTTTCATGATCCCCTACTCCCCCGCTCTCCTGGCCCGGCCATCCCTGTCGCCCGATGGCACCGGGGCCGATCCCGCGCCCTCACTGGCGCATGGATCGGCCCCGGGGATTACCGTCCGCAGGCGTCAGTTGCCTTCGAAGTCCTGCTGCAGGCGCTCCAGCACGCGATCCGTCACGTCCACCCGATCGCTGGCGAAAATCACGCCCTCACTGACGATCAGGTCGAATCCCTCCGCTTCGGCGAGATCGTTGATGGTGTCCACGATACGCCGTTGCAATCGACCCAGTTCTTCGTTGCGCCGCATGTTGAAGTCTTCCCGGAACTCCTCTTCGGCACGCCGGAGTTCCCGCTGGCGCGCCACCAGATCCCTCTGCAGCCGCTGCTGTTCATCCTCGCTCATTACCGCACCATCACGGTTGAGCTGCGTTTCCAGCTCACGCAGGGCTTCACGCTCTTCGGAGATGGCCCGGTCCCGGGGTCCGAACTCCTCCTCCAGGTTGGCGCGGGCGGCATCGGCCTGGGGTGCCTCGGAGGTCACCCGACCGGCGTTGACGAAACCGATCTTGCTCTCGGCCACGGCCACGCCGGTCACCGCCGCGAGCACCACCGCCACCAGCAAGGAATGCAATTTGTTCATCAGAACTCTCTATCCTGGCGATGCCGGCACGAGATCGGGCGTCAGCCGGCGGGCGCCTAGAAGAACTGGCCGAGTGAGAACTGGAACCGGTCCAGGTCGTCTTCGGGCCCGTCATTAAACGGTTCGGCCAGGCTCATTGTCAAT
>SKYZ01000040.1 GCA_007127625.1 Aquisalimonas sp.
CGTCTTCCACACCCGCCTGGTGCGGGTCACCGACGCCCTGACCGAGCCCTCGGCGGAGCGTATGCGGGAGAAACTGGCATTGCTGTCGTCCGGCTGGAGCGGGGGGACCCGGATCGGCGAATGCCTGGCGGCCTTCAACCGCCAGTACGGGCAGGCGGTGCGTCGGCGCAGTGTCGTGGTGGTGCTCAGTGACGGCCTGGATACGGGGGAACCGGCCGAGCTGGTGGAGGCACTGTCCGAACTGCGCCGGCGCACCGGACGCCTGGTGTGGCTGAACCCACTCATGGGCCGCAGGGGCTATGCCCCCGAAGCCCGGGCCATGAAGGCCGCCCTGCCCTACGTGGATCGTCTCGCTCCGGCCCACAGCCTGGAGAGCTTGCTGTCCCTCGAGCACGACCTGGTGCGCCTGTGAGGTTGCCATGACCGCCATGAATGACATCTGGAATACCGTCAATCGCCTGCAGGAGCAGGGCGAGGCCTGCGTTGTCGTTACTGTGGTGCGGGCGCTGTCACCCACCTCCGGCAAGCCCGGTGACAAGGCCGTGGTCACCGCCGACGGCACCATCCACGGCTGGATCGGTGGCGGGTGTGTTCAGCCGGCGATCCGGCGTAGCGCCCGGGAGATACTGACCACCGGGGAACCGCGGCTGATCCGTGTCGCCCCCAGAGACAGCACCGAGCGTGGCGAGGAGGGGGTTGTCGATTTCGACATGGGCTGCGCCAGCCGCGGCACGCTGGACCTGTTCGTGGAGCCGGTGGCGGCAGCGCCGGTGTTGCGGATTCACGGCGCGGCACCCAGCGCCCGCCAGCTCGCCGACCTCGCCGGCCGTGTCGGGCTGGAGGTCCAGGTGCTGGCACCCGGCACCGACCCTGCGGAGTTCAGTGGCGCGACCCGTCACGCCGCTGAACATGTTGCTCCTGGCGACTGGTCGGCGGCGCGCTGGGCCGTGGTGGCGACCCAGGGTCAGGGCGACCGCCCGGCCCTGGAAGCCGCCCTGAGCGGCCCGGCGGAAGCGATTGCCTTGATCGCCAGTCGGCGCAAGGCGGATTCCCTGCTGGCGACCATGGCCGAGCGCGGGCACGCGGCGGAACGACTGGCCGCGGTGCATTCACCGGCCGGACTTGCCATCGGTGCCCGGACACCGGTAGAGATTGCCCTGGCGGTGCTGGCCCAGGTGGTGCAGTGGCGGCGGGAAGGCGTCGCGGCGCCGCCAGGGGCCGCATCGACGGCGACCAACGCCCCGGCTTCGGAACCGACTACCGAGGCGGCGGCCGGAGGCGGTGGTTGCTGTGGCGGGGGGGCATCGTGAGCCGCATTGCTGCCATTCTGCTGGCGGCAGGGGAATCCCGCCGCATGGGCAATCGCAACAAGCTCACGCTCATGGTGGGCGGGGAGCCGCTGCTGACCCGCTCGGCCCGCGTGCTGATGGCCGCGCGGGTTGCCGAAGTGGTGGTGGTTCTTGGTCACGAGGCCGAACTGGCGGCCAGTCTGGTGGCGGATCTGCCCGTGACCACCACCGTGAATGCGGCCTATCGCGAGGGCCAGATGACCTCGGTTCACCACGGACTGGCGGAACTGCACGGCACCTTCGACGGCGTGCTCATTGCCCTGGCCGACCAGCCCCGGTTGGAACCGGAAGACGTGGATCACCTGATCGACGCCTTCGACGAACGCCAGGGGCGATCGATCCTGGTCCCCACCTACGAAGGGCAGCGCGGCAACCCGATCCTGCTGGACTGGCGGCACCGCGACGCCATTCTCGCCGGCGAGCGCAATCTCGGCTGTCGGCGTCTGATCGAGCGCTGCCCGGAAGAGGTACTGGCCGTGCCCATGGCCAACGACCACGTGGTGGTGGACCTGGACACACCCGCCGACCTGCAGCGACTTGAGGAGCAGAAAAGGTGACCAACCGCGACATTCTGGACGTGCTGGTGGATCTGCGCGACCGCGGTGAGGCCCATGTGGTTGCCACTGTTGTCGGCACTGAGGGGTCGGTCTCCGCGGACAAGGGGGCCAAGGCGGTGTTCGACGCCGACGGCCGCCTGCTGGCGGGATGGGTAGGCGGTGGCTGCGCCGACAGCGCTGCCTCCGCCGCCGCCCGGGAAGTGCTTGCCTCCGGTGAAGGCAAGCTGGTGCCCATCGACATGGACGACGAGATTCTCGGCACCGGGGTTCCCTGCGGTGGCAGCATGCAGGTCTGGGTGGAGCCCATGATGCCGCGGCCGTCGGTCTGGCTGCTGGGACAGGGGCGGCTGGTGGAGAGCCTGTGCCGCATGGCCACGGTGAGCGGGTTCGATGTCATCGTCGACGATCCGCGTGCCACCA
This sequence comes from Aquisalimonas sp., assembly GCA_007127625.1. Lineage (GTDB taxonomy): Bacteria > Pseudomonadota > Gammaproteobacteria > Nitrococcales > Aquisalimonadaceae > Aquisalimonas. The sequence goes on from SKYZ01000040.1 coordinate 2,327, forward strand.
CGGAACGCTTTCCCGACGCGGTGCGCGTCTACACCGATGATCTCGACTACAGCCAGCTGCAGCCCCGCGCAGATGACTTCGTGGTGGTCGCCACCCAGCACAAGGGCGATCACCACTCCGTGAGCCAGGCCCTGCATGCCGGGGCCGGCTATATCGCCCTGGTGGCGAGCCGCAAGCGCGCCCGCCTGGTGCTGGAGTCCCTCCGCGGGGACGGCTTTACCGGCGAACAACTGGAGGCCGTGGTGGCCCCGGCCGGCCTGGACCTTGGGGGGCGTTCACCCGAGGAGATCGCCCTGGCGATCCTGGGGGAGATGGTTCTGCTGCGCCACGGCGGCACCGGCCAGCGGCTGAGGGACCGCAAACCCCTGTAGTGACCGGACACCAGACCATGGAAGCTCTGTATCGCGACCAGATCCTGGACCACTACCGGCACCCGCGGAACTACGGGCCGGTGGATGATCTTCCCGTCACCGCAGAGGCGGATAACCCCCTGTGCGGCGACCGCATTCGCATGGGGCTGCGGCTGGTGGCGGGGCGCATTGTGGAGGTGCGATTCCACGGACGGGGATGCGCCGTTTGCATGGCCGCTGCCTCACTGCTCACCGAGCACCTGCGCGGCCTGGATGCCGACACCGTGACCGCCCTGGAGCAGGCCGCCCGCGACGCCCTGGTCGCCGACGCCGGCACCCCGCTGCCCAGCCCGCTGGAAGGCCTGTCCGCCCTGCGTGACCATCCCGCACGTCACCGTTGCCTGCTGTTGCCGCTGCAGGCGTTGCTGGCCGCGTTGCCGGAGTGACACGCGTTCCAGCACCCCTGGGCTGGTCGGTATGATGAGGGCATGAAAGGTCGGCAGGGAGCGGGGGAAGTCAGGTGAACGCATCCGATTCCGAGCGCCCGCGCATTGGTCTCGCCCTGGGTGGCGGGTCCGCCCGTGGCTGGGCCCACGTGGGCGTGATCAAGGCGCTGGCCGAGATGGATATCGAGCCCGACCTGGTGGCGGGCACATCGGTGGGGGCCATCGTCGGCGCCATCTACGGCC
>SKYZ01000491.1 GCA_007127625.1 Aquisalimonas sp.
CGACGGCGATTTCCGGGGGTCCATCCTGCCCGTGAACCCTCACCACCGCCGCGTGCGCGGGCTGCCCTGCGTCTCAAAGGTGCAGGCACTGGCGGAGACACCGGACCTGGCGGTGATCTGCGTGCCCCCTCGGGCCATTCATCAGGTGGTGGAGGACTGCGGCCGCAAGGGCGTACGTGCGGCACTGATCCTGGCGGCCGGCATGGGCGAGCCGGGCACCGGTGTCAAACGGGTGGAACAGTCGGTGATGACCACCGCCCGTCGCTATGGCATCCGTGTCATCGGCCCCGACTGGGTCGGCCTGATGCGCCCGCACCTGGGCCTGAACGCCACCTTTTCCCGCAGCCATGCGCAACCCGGCCAGCTTGCCCTGGTCTCCCAGTCCGGCGCGCTCACCTCGGCGGTACTGGACTGGGCGGACAGCCGCCGCATCGGCTTCTCCGCGGTCTGTTCCCTGGGCGACACCACCGACGTGGACTACGGCGATGTGCTGGACTATCTGGCCCTGGACCCGGATACCCGCAGCATTCTGCTCTACGTGGAGACCATCACCGACGCGCGGCGCTTCATGAGCGGACTGCGCGCCGCCGCCCGGCTGAAACCGGTGATTGTCATGAAAGTGGGGCGGGAACAGGCCAGTCACCGTGCCACCAGTTCCCACACCGGTGCCCTGGTGGGCGCCGACGACGCCTTCGACGCCGCCCTCGGCCGGGCCGGCGCGGTCCGCGTCCCCACCATCGGGCAACTCTTCGCCGCCGCGGAACTGCTGGCCGCTGGACTGCGTCTGCGCGGAGACCGCATCGCCGTGATCACCAACGGCGGTGGCCCCGGCATCATCGCCACGGACCTGATCGCCGAGCGGGAGCTGCAGCTGGCAGACCTCAAGCGCTCCACCCTGGACACGCTGAACGAGCATCTCCCGGCCCGCTGGCCGGGTGACAATCCGGTGGACATCCTCGGCGACGCCGACGCCGAGCGTTTCCGCAACAGCGTCAGCGCCTGCCTGGCGGATCAAGGTGTTGACGGCGCCCTGGTGATTCTCACGCCGCAGGCGCGCACGGAGCCGGAGGCCACGGCGCGAGCCCTCTGTGAGCTGGACACGCGGCGCAAGCCGGTGCTGGCCTGCTGGATGGGGGGCACACGCATCCGCAGCGCCCGCGAGCAGTTCACCAGCACCGGTTTTCCCAACTTCGCGACGCCGGAGAACGCCGCCGAGGCCCTGTCGGCGCTATCCCGCTACCGGCGCAGCCAGGCCCTGCTCATGCAGGTCCCCGATGCGTCCAGCGCCCGCAGCGAGCCGGACCTGGCCACGGCCCAGGGCATCATTGACGAGGCGCTGGCGGCGGGGCAGGCCCGGCTCACGCCCTGGCAGTCCAAGTCCATCCTCGAGGCCTTCGAGATCCCGGTCAGCACCACCGTGGTGGCGCGCTCCCCCGTCGAGGCCCGCGAGGCCGCGGAGCGGCTGGGTTTGCCGGTGGCGGTCAAGATCAACTCGCCGGCCATCACCCACAAACGGGCCGTGGATGGCGTACGCCTCAATGTACTCAGCGGCACGGCGGTGGAGCAGGCCTACGCCGACATCCTGGCGGCAGTGCGCCGGGCGCGGCCGGACGTGGAACCGGATGGTGTCTCCGTGGAACCCATGCACACGCCCCGCCACGGCCACGAGGTCATGCTCGGGGTGGTCCGTGATCCGGTGTTCGGCCCGGTGATCAGTTTCGGCTCCGGGGGCTCCATGGTGGAGGTGATCCGCGACCGTGCCGTGTCGCTGCCGCCCCTGAACGATTTCCTCGCCCGGGATCTCATGGTGCGCACCCGCGTGGGCCGGCACCTGGGCCTGGACGAGGACAGCCGCCTGCGCCGGGAGTTCGAGCACGCGCTGCTGCGGCTCTCGGATCTGGTGTGCTCGCTGCCACGGGTCACCGACGTGGACATCAACCCGGTGATTGCCGACGCCGACAGCGGTGTCATCGCCGTGGACGCTCGGGTGCACATTCGTGACAGCGTCAGCGATGGCTACAGCCACATGGCGATCATGCCCTACCCGCGCCACCTCACGTGCACGGAGACGCTGCCCGACGGCACCCGGGTGCGGCTGCGCCCCATCCGGCCGGAAGACGCGGCCATGGAGGAGGCGTTCATCGAGGGGCTGTCGGCACGCTCGCGCTACTACCGGTTCATGGACCACATGGGCCAGGTCACCCTGCCCATGCTGGTGCGCTTCACGCAGATCGACTACCACCGGGAGATGGCGCTGGTGGCGGTGGATGAATCAGGCATGGAGCCCCGGCAGGTGGGCGTGGCACGCTATGTGGTCAACCCGGACGGGCGCAGCTGCGAGTTCGCCATCGCCGTGGCCGACGACTGGCAGGGCAAGGGGCTGGGCCGCCGGCTCATGGAGCGGCTCATGGAAACCGCCCGGAATCACGGTCTGGAGCGTATCGAGGGCCAGGTGCTCTCCGCCAACCGCGGCATGCTGCGACTGATGGAACGCCTGGGCTTCAGCCGCGAGCGCGTCCCGGGAGACTACAGCGTCATGCAGGTGGAACGCTCCCTGATCGAGTGACTGCAGCACTCGGCACCGGAAATACCTCTAAAGTACTACCACTTTCTGTCGATACCTTCACAGCAACGCCAGGCGACGCCCTGTAGCCTCCGCGCCTTTCTGTCGAGAACCAAAAAAGGCCTCATAACGCAATGCGCACCAATCTGCCAATCACCGGCCGTGAACAACGCTTCGACACCGACCGACGACTGATCAGTACCACCGATGCCAGGGGCGTCATCCAGTACGTCAACGACGATTTCTGCGAGGTGGCCGGCTTCCAGCGTGACGAGCTCATCGGCCAGGCACACAACATCATCCGGCACCCGGACATGCCGCCGGCGGTGTTTCAGGATTTCTGGGACACCCTCAAGGCCGGCCACCCCTGGATGGGCATCGTCAAGAATCGTTGCAAGAATGGTGACCATTACTGGGTCAACGCCTACGTGGCGCCGGTGTTCGAGCATGGTCGGCAGGTGGGTTTCCAGTCCGTGCGCACGGCGCCCGACAGCGACGATGTCCGGCGTGCGGAACGGCTCTACCGGCAATTGTGGAAGGACCGCCGGCATCGCTGGCAGTTCGTGCCCGGGCTGCGCGGGCGGGTCGCCGCCGCGGCGGCGTTCGGTGTCCTCGGGGGCTTCGGCGCGGGCACCCTCGGCGGCACGACCGGCGCAGCAGCAGGCGTGGTCGTGCTGGCTGCAGCCGGCGCCATCGCCCTGGCAGCCGCCGGACGTGTACGCCATGTACGGCAAATGGCCGACATCCTGTTCGACAACAGCGTTGGCAGGCGCGTCTATGGTGGTGCCGACGACGATGCC
>SKYZ01000449.1 GCA_007127625.1 Aquisalimonas sp.
CCGCACCAGGACATCGTTTCCCAGCGCCTGGCGACCCTGTACCAGCTCCCGGCAACCGGGCACGGCGTGCTGATCGTCCCCGTGCCCACCCTGATGCAGCGCCTGGCACCCCGCAGCTACCTGGACGCCGCCGGACTCATGGTTCAGCAGGGCGGCAAGATGGACCTGGACCAGATGCGCGCCCAACTGGAACAGGCGGGCTACAGGAACGTGCCGGAGGTGATGGAGCACGGCGAGTTCGCCGTCCGGGGAGCGCTGCTGGACCTGTTTCCCATGGGTAGCACCGAGCCCTACCGGATCGACCTGTTCGACAACGAAATCGACACCATCCGCACCTTCGACCCGGAGACCCAGCGCACCGTCGACCGCATCAGCGAAGTCCGGCTGCTTCCAGCACGTGAGTTCCCCGTGGACGATGCGGCCATTACCCGGTTCCGCAAGGGCTTCCGTGCCGCCTTCGCCGGTGACCCCACCCGAAGTCGCATCTACTGCGACGTCAGCGACGGGGTCATGCCCAACGGCATCGAATACTACCTGCCGCTGTTCTTCGAAGAGACGGCGACGCTGTTCGACTACCTGCCGGACAGCGCCCTGCTGTTCCTGGAGTCCGGAGCGCTGGCGGGCGTGGACGAGTACTGGAAGGAAATCCACACCCGCTTCGAGCAGCGCGGCCACGACCGTGACCGCCCGCTGCTGCCCCCGGAGCAGCTGTTCCTGGAACCGGACCACCTGAACTCCCGGCTGCAGGCCCTCACCGGCGTCCGCGTGGAGCAGGAGAGCGAGGATGAGCTGACCCGGGGCCCGGCGCCTGGGCGCGTCCGCCACGCCGGCCGCCCCCTGCCCGGGCTGACCCTGCATGAGCGCAGCGACGAACCGGACCGCCAGGCCGTGGACCGTTTCATCACTGCCTTCGACGGTCGCTGCCTGTTCGTTGTCGAAACCGCGGGACACCGGGAAGCCCTGCTGGAGTCACTGCATCGTCAGGGCATCCGGCCGACGACGGTGGCCGGCTGGCGAGGGTTCGCGGAGGGCGACACCCCTGTGGCCATGACCGTGGCCGCCCTGGATCGCGGCCTGGTTCTGGACGATCCGGGGCTGGCGGTGATTCCCGAGGCAGTGCTCTTCGGTGACCGCGCACAGCAGCGCCGGCGGCGGCGCCAGCAGGAGCGCGATCCCTCACTGATCATCAAGGATCTCAACGATCTGAACATCGGTGCTCCGGTGGTTCATGAAGATCACGGTGTGGGCCGCTACATGGGTCTGCAGCGCCTGGATGTCGGCGATTTCCCCACCGAATTCCTGACTCTGGAGTATGCCGGCGGCGACAAACTGTACGTGCCGGTATCGTCACTCCACCTGATCAGCCGCTATACGGGTGCCGAGGAGTCCCAGGCGCCGCTGCACCGGCTCGGTGGCGAGCAGTGGGAAAAGGCCAGGCGCAAGGCAGCGGAGAAGGCCCGCGACGTGGCCGCAGAACTGCTGGATGTCTACGCCCGGCGGGCAGCGCGCAGTGGTCAGTCCCTGAGTAGCGAACCTGATGAGTACGAACGCTTCGCCGAGGCGTTCCCCTTCGAGGAGACTCCGGACCAGCAGGATGCCATCGACGCCGTCCTGGCCGATCTGGCCTCGGACCAGCCCATGGATCGCGTTGTCTGCGGCGATGTCGGCTTCGGCAAGACGGAGGTGGCCATGCGCGCCGCCTTTGTCGCCGTGCAGGCCGGTCAGCAGGTCGCCATGCTGGTCCCGACCACCCTGCTCGCCCAGCAGCATTACCAGACCTTCCGCGACCGCTTCGCGGACTGGCCCGTTCGCATCGGCATGCTGTCGCGTTTCAACAGCGCCCGGGAAACGAAGGAGACCGAGGCGGCGCTGGCCGACGGTACTCTGGACATCGTCATCGGCACCCACCGCCTGCTTCAGGGGGGGATTGAGGCAAGGCAGCTCGGGCTGGTGATCGTCGACGAGGAGCAGCGCTTCGGTGTGCGCCAGAAGGAGAAGCTCAAACAACTACGCGCCGAGGTGGACCTGCTGACCCTCACGGCCACGCCGATCCCGCGCACGCTGAACATGTCGCTGTCCGGACTGCGGGATCTTTCCATCATCGCCACGCCGCCGGCGCGGCGCCTGGCGGTGAAGACCTTTGTCAACGAGTGGAACGACACGCTGATTCAGGAGGCCTGCCTGCGCGAGATCAAGCGCGGCGGCCAGGTGTACTTCCTGCACAACGACGTAGACACCATCGCCCGCACCGCCGAGCACCTGGAAGACATGATTCCCCAGGCACGGGTGGGCATTGCCCACGGCCAGATGCCGGAGCGGGACCTGGAGCGGGTGATGCTGGATTTCTACCACCAGCGGTACAACGTACTGGTCTGCACCACCATCATCGAATCCGGCATCGACATTCCCAATGCCAACACCATCATCATGAACCGCGCGGACCGCTTCGGGCTGGCGCAGCTGCATCAGCTCCGCGGCCGGGTCGGGCGCTCCCACCACCGCGCCTACGCCTACCTGATTGCGCCGCCGCGCAAGGCCATGACGGCGGACGCGGTCAAGCGCCTTGACGCCCTCGCCGCCCACGAGGATCTGGGCGTCGGCTTCACCCTCGCCAGCCACGATCTCGAAATCCGCGGCGCCGGGGAACTGCTCGGCAGCGGTCAGAGCGGGCAGATGGCCGAAGTGGGTTTCAGCATGTACAACGATCTGCTGGAACGGGCGGTGAAGGCGCTGAAGAGCGGCAAGGAGCCGGCCCTGGATCGCCCCATGCACCACGGCGCCGAGGTGGACCTGCGCCTGCCGGCGCTGATTCCCGAGGACTACCTGCCGGATGTCCACGCCCGCCTGGTGCTGTACAAGCGTATTGCCAACGCCCAGAGCGAAGAGTCTCTCAAGGACCTGCAGGTGGAAATGATCGACCGCTTCGGCCTGCTCCCGGAGCCCACGCGGAACCTGTTCCGGGTCACGGCGCTGAAGCTGCGTGCCGAGGCCTTCGGCATCGTGCGGGTGGAAGCCGGTGTGGACAACGGCACTCTGGTGTTCGGTGACGAGGCCCTGGTGGACCCGGCCGCGTTGGTGGACCTGATCCAGCAGCAGCCGCAGCGTTATCGTCTCGAGGGGCAGCATCGGCTGCGGGTGTTCCGGGACATGCCCGAGCACGAGGACCGCTTTACGGTCATGGAGGACCTTCTGGGGCGGTTACGACTGCGTGACGCCGCCTGACCACAGTGGCGGCATGTTGGCGCAACGGGCACACTAGAGCACATCGGGAATACCGGAGCCTTTCCATGCATCGCAACCTGCAACGGGGACACATCGGCACCGCCGCCCTGACCCTGGCCCTGTCAGCGCTGCTCACACC
>SKYZ01000398.1 GCA_007127625.1 Aquisalimonas sp.
CCGTAAATACGTCCATGTAGGCTCGACTGCGGCCGTCCTGGCCGCAGACGGTCCATGACCGGCGCACCCGATCACTACCGTGCCCTTGGCTGAGGTCGACCCACGAAAAAAGCTGAACGGATATTCATCATGATCTCACTCATCGCCGCCCTCACCCCCGACCACGTCATCGGTCGCGACAACGACCTCCCCTGGCGCATCCCCGACGACCTGCGCCACTTCAAGCGCACCACCCGCGGCAAACCCATCATCATGGGGCGCAAGAACTACCTCTCCATCGGCCGCCCCCTGCCCGAACGGCAGAACATCGTCATGACCCGGCAGCCCGACTTCCAGGCACCCGGCTGCGACATCGTCCGCAGCACCGACGAGGCGCTGGCCGCCGCCGGCGACGCCGACGAGATCATGATCATCGGCGGCGCCGAAATCTACCAGCTGTTCCTCCCGCAAGCGGACCGCCTCTACCTCACCTGGGTGCACGCCGGCATTGACGGCGACACCTTCTTCCCCGACATTGACGCCGATCAGTGGACCAGCATTCGGGATGACCACCGGCCCGCTGGTGAAGGCAGCCCCTACCCGCTGCACTTCCAGACCCTGGAACGCTGTTACTGATTGCAACCGCCGGCAAACATGCGGAACATGGACTGATACAATAACTATACAGATCGACCGCGGTGGCACCCGCGCACAAGGAGTGACACAGTTGAGCAAGGGCCTCTATCCGATTCGCACCATCTCGGCCATGACCGGCGTCAACCCGGTAACGCTGCGAGCGTGGGAACGACGCTATGGGCTGATTCGCCCCCAGCGCACGCCCAAGGGGCACCGGCTCTACACCGAGCGGGACATCGACCGGATCAAGCAGATCCTGGTGCTCATGGAGCGCGGCATTCCCATCAGCCAGGCCCGCCAGGTCCTCGAGCAGGGCGAAGGCGGCGTGCAGGCCGATGCCACTGCCAGCGCCGAACCGCACGAGGACGTCTGGACCGGCCACCTGGAGAGAATGAACACCGCCATCAGCGTCTTCGACGAGCAGGCGCTGGACGAGATCTACGAAGAGGCCCTGTCCCTGTTCCCGGCGAGCCAGGTCCAGCATCACCTCCTGGAGCCACTGTACCGGCGCCAAGCCGCCCGCTCTGGCAGCGCCACCAGCGCCTTCACCTGTGCCTGGCTGCGCACCGTGCTGGGAGGCCGCTTCCGTCATCGAGTCCGGCGCGCCTCAGGGCCACGTCTGATGCTGGCAACGCCCCATGGATGCCATGACGATGTCGCCCTCATGCTGCTGGCACTGGAGGCCACCGACCAGGGCTACCGCCCGGTGGTGCTCAGCGGCGTCACCGGCGATTCCCTGGTCGGCGCAGTGCAGGACAGTGGTGCGGAAGCGCTGCTGCTCTGGAGTGGCGGAGAAGCCCCGGTGGAGATCCCCGATGAACCCGGCGTGCCGGTGTTCGTCGCCGGCGACGGCCCTACCCTGGACGCCGATTCATCCGCCACCAACATCTCCGGTGTCAGTCGCGAGATCATCGGTGAACTGAGCAGCCACTACGGCAGCTCCGGATACGCCACCGCATGACCGCGGCCATCATGTGGTTCCGGCGTGACCTGCGTCTCGCCGACAACCCGGCACTGATCGCCGCCGCAACCTCCGGCCCGGTACTCCCCGTCTACCTCCACGCCCCCACTGATGAGGGTCACTGGACACCTGGTGCGGCCAGCTGCTGGTGGCTCCACCACAGTCTCACTACCCTGCGTGACGCCCTGGCCGACCACGGCCTGCCGCTGCTGGTGCTACGCACCAACGATAGCCTGGCCACCCTGCGGGACCTGATTCGCCGCACCGGTGCGCGGCACGTGGCCTGGAACCGACTCTACGAACCCGCCGCCATCGCCCGGGACCGGCGCATCAAGCAGACACTGCGGGAAGACGGTGTGGAGGCGACCAGCCACAATGCCGCCCTGCTGTTCGAGCCCTGGGAGATCCGCAAGCAGGACGGCGGTCATTACAAGGCGTTCACGCCCTTCTGGCGCGCCCTGCGACGGATTGGGGATCCGCAGCCGCCGCGGCCGGTGCCGGCGATGTCGGCGCCCGCCGAGGTTCCCGCCGGCGAGAGCATCGAGGCGCTGGACCTGCTGCCGTCCATTCCCTGGGACCGGGGTTTCCATGATTACTGGCAGCCGGGGGAACAGGGCGCCCTGGAGCGTCTGACAGAGTTCCTGGATCAGCGTCTACGCGGGTACGACAGCAACCGCGACCGGCCGGCCGTGGACGGCACCTCGGGGCTGTCGCCGCACCTGCATGCCGGTGACATCAGCCCGCGGCAGATCTACGCCGCCGTGCAGGAGTGCCTCGGTTCCGCCAACACACCGACGGACGATGCCGAGAGTTTTCTCAGCGAAATCGGCTGGCGGGAATTCGCCCACCATCTGCTGTTCCATTACCCGGACATGCCCGAGGATCCCCTGGACGCCCGGTTCCGCGTCTTCCCCTGGCGCGAACAGCCGGATGAGGCGCTGCAGGCCTGGCAGGCGGGGCGCACCGGCATTCCCATCGTCGACGCCGGCATGCGGGAGCTCTGGGCCACCGGCTGGATGCACAACCGCCTGCGCATGGTCGTGGGCTCACTGCTGACCAAGAACCTGCGCATTCCCTGGCAGCGGGGTGAGGCGTGGTTCTGGGATACGCTGGTGGACGCGGATCTCGCCAGCAACGCCATGGGTTGGCAGTGGATCCAGGGCTGCGGCGCCGACGCCGCGCCCTATTTCCGCATCTTCAACCCGGTGCGCCAGGGCGAGCGCTTTGACCCCGAGGGCGAGTACGTGCGCCGCTGGGTGCCGGAGCTGGCCGGGCTACCGGCGAAGCACATCCACGCGCCCTGGCAGGCACCGGCGGGGGAGCTTAACCGTGCCGGCGTCCGCCTGGGGCGGGATTACCCGGAACCCCTGGTCGACCTGCAGGTATCGCGACAGCAGGCGTTGGAGGCATACCAGGCGATCCGGTAGAGGGCGGGCAGCCCAGGGTGGCTTCGGTGCATCAAGATGCACCGTTGACGGCCTCCGGCATCCGTAGGGCGGACCTTCAGGTCCGCCGTGTCGGCACATCCAAGCCAGGGGCGGCCCATCGAAGCCCAACCGGCGGACCTGAAGGTCCGCCCTACGGTTCGCCCTTGCCATATCCGCCGCCGCCGGGGGTGCGGATCACGAAAACGTCGCCGGTGTCCATCTCGGCCCGGTCCGTGCCGCCGAGGTCCTCGCGCCCGCCGGTGGCACGCTGGATGAACTGCTCACCGCAGGCGCCGTCACCCCCGCCCTGGATCCCCGCCGGTGCTTCCTTGCGGCTGTTGGCCAGCACCGCCACG
>SKYZ01000336.1 GCA_007127625.1 Aquisalimonas sp.
AAGGGGTACAAGGAGCGGCAGATGAGCGCGTACTCCGAGCTCCAGCAGGCCGAGTTCGCCAGCGAGAAGGACGGCTACACCGCAACGCGCCACCAGCGCGAAGTGGGGGCCGGCTACTTCGACTCCGTGACCACGACCATCCAGGGTGGCGAGTCCTCCGTGACCGCCATGACCGGATCCACGGAAGAAGAGCAGTTCTAACGAGCTGTGTAGCGAGCAAGCCCGCTCACAAGGCGGGTTCGCGCTGAGCGACACGGGCCCGGCCATTACGGTGGTCGGGCCTTTTTCATGGCCCGGTGACCGGCCACGGTCGCTGCCTCCGCGACGATCATTCTTTAGTGGTCCCCTTGAAGAACAGGGACCCGGGCCCAACCTTTAGCCCTGAACCTCGTCCTGTCCTGCGGTCCATCGTGGCGTGTACCCGACATCATGGCGGTTCCGTGCCTGGATCGTGACACCAACCGATTGGCTGCTTTCACAAGCTTCCCTAAAATGGAAGCAGGGCCCCGAATCCGGTGTGGACTCCACAGGGTGGCCGCGACCGATGGTTGGCTGCGGGCACCCGATCGGCGCCGGTGGGCACGATGTCCTGGAGTGGAGCGGCCCCGCCCCGCAGGGCTGGACGAGCATGGCAAATCTGTGAGATGAGACGTTATGAGCGACGAGCATCCTGAGCGCGAGGGTGACGACGGTCTGTCGGTACAGGAAGCGAAACCCGGCCTCAAACGCCCGCCCCTGTACCGCGTCGTGCTGTTGAATGACGACTACACCCCCATGGAGTTCGTGGTGGACGTGCTGCAGACGTTCTTCAACATGGACCGATCCCGTGCCACCCAGGTGATGCTGCAGGTGCACACCAAGGGAAGCGGGATCTGCGGGGTGTTCAGTCGGGATGTGGCGGAAACCAAGGTGGAACAGGTGAACGACTATTCCAGGGAACACGATCATCCATTGCTGTGTACTATGGAGGAGGCCTGATCGCACTGGTGGAGGAACTCTCTGCCACTGGCGCCAGTCCACTGGACAGGCGGCACCACGCTGGAAGTCTTACGAGAGGTGAGCACGCATGCTGAGCAAAGAACTGGAGTTCACTCTGAATCTCGCGTTCAAGGAAGCGCGGGAAAAGCGGCATGAGTTCCTCACCGTCGAACACCTGCTGCTGGCGCTGACGGACAACCCGACTGCCGTCAACGTGTTGCGGGCCTGCGGTGCGGATCTCGAGGGGCTGAAGAAGGATCTGGAGTCATTCCTCGACGAAACCACGCCGCTGTTGCCGCCCAACGACTCGCGGGAAACGCAGCCCACCCTGGGATTTCAGCGGGTGCTGCAGCGGGCGATCCTGCATGTGCAGTCGGCGGGCATCAAGGAAGTCACCGGCGCCAATGTGCTGGTGGCCATCTTCAGTGAGCAGGAGTCGCAGTCGGTGTACTTCCTGCACAAACAGAGCATCACCCGCCTGGACGTAGTGAATTACGTGTCCCACGGGATTTCCAAGGTTCCCGGTGATCAGGAACCCAGCAGCAACGACCCCGGCAGCGCCGAGGCGGACGACGATGCCGCCGTGGAGTCGGGGAGCAAGTCGCCGCTGGAGAGTTTTGCCACCAACCTCAACGAGAAGGCGCGCCGCGGCCGTATCGATCCCCTGATTGGCCGGCGGCAGGAAGTCGAGCGCACCGTTCAGGTTCTCTGCCGGCGCCGCAAGAACAACCCGTTGTTCGTGGGCGAGGCCGGTGTCGGCAAGACGGCCATCGCCGAGGGACTGGCCAAGCTCATCGTCGACGGGCAGGTCCCGGACGTGCTCAAGAAGAGCACCATCTATGCACTGGACATGGGTGCGCTGGTGGCGGGCACCAAGTATCGCGGTGACTTCGAGAAGCGCCTCAAGGGGTTGCTCAAGCAGCTGGAGAAGAGTCCCGGCGCGGTACTGTTCATCGACGAGATCCACACCATTATCGGTGCCGGGTCGGCCTCAGGCGGTGTCATGGACGCCAGCAACCTGCTCAAGCCCATGCTGGCCAGCGGTGAGCTGAAGTGCATCGGTTCCACCACCTACCAGGAGTACCGAGGCATCTTCGAGAAGGACCGCGCGCTGGCGCGGCGATTCCAGAAAATCGACGTACCCGAGCCCACCGTGGAGGATACGTTCCGCATCCTGCGTGGCCTGAAGACGCGGTTCGAGGAGCATCACGGCGTCAAGTACAGCGACCGGGCCCTGCGCTCGGCCGCCGAACTCTCCGGCAAGCACATCACCGATCGTCGCCTGCCGGACAAGGCCATTGACGTCATCGATGAGGCGGGGGCCCGGCTGCGGCTGATGCCACCGTCGAAGCAGAAAAAGAGCATCGGCGTTCTGGACATCGAGCAGGTGGTCTCCAGCATGGCGCGGATTCCGCCGAAGCGCGTGTCCACCTCGGACATGAAGGTGCTGGAGACGCTGGAATCGGACCTCAAGGAGGCCATCTACGGCCAGGATGAGGCGATCACGACCCTGGCCTCCACCATCAAGATGTCCCGGGCCGGGCTGGCGGCGGGCGACAAGCCCACCGGCTCGTTCATGTTCGCGGGCCCCACCGGCGTCGGCAAGACCGAGGTGACGCGGCAGCTCGCGCGACTGCTGGGGGTGGAACTGATCCGCTTCGACATGTCCGAGTACATGGAGCGGCATACGGTCTCGCGGCTCATCGGGGCGCCCCCGGGCTACGTGGGCTACGATCAGGGTGGCCTGCTTACCGAGGAGGTGATCAAGCACCCGTACTCCGTGGTGCTGCTCGACGAGATCGAGAAAGCCCACCCGGATGTGTTCAACCTGCTGCTGCAGGTGATGGACCACGGCACGCTCACCGACAACAATGGTCGGCATGCGGACTTCCGCAACGTCATCCTGGTGATGACCACCAATGCCGGGGCCGAGGAAATGAACCGGCGGTCCATCGGTTTCACGCCGCAAGACCATTCCACGGACGGGCTGGAGACGGTGCGCAAGTCGTTCACGCCGGAGTTCCGGAACCGGCTTGACGCCATCATCCAGTTCGCGCCGCTGGACGGCGTCACCATCCGCCGGGTTGTGGACAAGTTCGTGGATGAGCTGGCGGTCCAGCTCGCGGAGAAGAACGTCACCCTCAAGGTGGACGAAACGGCGCGGGATTGGCTGGCGGAGCGGGGCTACGACCCGCTGATGGGTGCAAGACCCATGTCACGCCTCATCCAGGACAAGATCCGCAAGGAACTGGCCGAGGAGCTGCTGTTCGGGCGCCTGGCCAACGGCGGCGAAATCATCATCCGTGCCGAGGGCGACGAACTCGGTTTCGAGTTCGCCGGTGCCGCAGGCAGGGAAACCGTCACGGAGTAGGGACCCG
>SKYZ01000247.1 GCA_007127625.1 Aquisalimonas sp.
ATGGCCACGTTCTCCGGCAGCACAACCAGCCGTGCGCCGGCGTTGGCGGCCATGCCGATCAACCGCCCCGCCTCGTAGAGATTGGCATCGACCCGCGGCCCGGAGGCCATCTGCACCGCTGCAACCCGTACACTGCCGTTACCGGATGCCGTCATACCGCCGCCCTCCGAAGCCACTCAGACCCCCATTGTACGCGCAGCCGGAAGACGCCGCCCAGCGCTGCATTACTGGACGTCGAGGGGGGCCGGATTGTCGCTTTCGTCCGGCAGTACGGGCTCCAATTCAGGATCCGCCCAGGAACCGGTGAGGTGGTACTGCATGCGAGCCACGCGGTCGAGTTGCGCACTGAAGATCTGCTGCGCCAGGAACATCGCGGCGGCGCCCGGCGGACCACCCAACACCCCGCCGAGAACCGGCAGTGCCGACGATGCCCGGGGGACCACAGTGATGCGCTGATCGTAACCCCGGCCGGCCAGATCGATGGTACCGGAGGCATCGACCCGGGCGGATGGCCCCACCAGGGTGAAGGTCCGCGTCTCGGCCACACCGTCGACGATACTGAAATCGGCGTCAATGCGGTCGAATGCGAACCCCTCCTCGTAGACGTCCGCGAAGTTCAGCGTCAGTCGCCGCGGCAGATTGGCCACGCTGAGCAGACCGAACACGCGGCCAGCACCGGGCTCCACCTGGGTCAGCGAACCGTCCCGCAGCGCCAGGCGCACTTCGCCTTCCAGGGTCTCCAGGGCCATGGGGAACGGGGCAGAGCGCACGGTGACTGCCACGTGCCCGTTGCCGTGCCCGCCGCGGATAATGTCACGATACCCCAGCCCGGCGAACAGACCGCCCATATCGCCGCTGCGCACGTCGAGCTCCAGCTCCGTGCGCTCATCGGGATGGCGCATCCACGCCGCACGACCGGTGACAGTGTGGTGCTCACCGCGGAGCAGAATGTTCTCGACGGCATAGCCCCCGTCAACGGACTCGCCCAGCACCTGCAGGTTGCCCAGCGGGCGGCCGTCCAGTTCCAGCTCCTCAATACGGACCCGGAGACCGGGCAGCGCCGCCGGGTCCACATCCGCCAGCATGTCCTCGTCCAGTTCCAGCGCTGCATCCTCGTCGACTACCACCGCCGGCAGCGACAGCCGCAGGTGATCCAGATCCGCCTCCACGGCCATGTGGGATCCGGCCGGCCAGAACAGGTGGCCGGCAAGCTCGGGACCGTCCAGATCCACCGACCAGCCGGTGACATCGCGTGTTCCCCGGGCGCGCTGCCCGGAAAACGCCAGATCGCCCAGCAGGAGTCTGTCGACGGCGAGGTCAAAGCCGTCCACGGTGGCCGTACCCGTGTCATCGGCAATGGTCGGGGCGTGCTCCCCCAACCACCGCCGCCACGCCATCAGGTCCACCCGCTCGGCATGGCCGTCCAGGCGGATGCTGCCGGAATCCGGCAGTCCTGCGGGATCGCCCCCCAGCCGGACTCCGGCGCGCCGCAGACCGCTTTCCGGGTCCAGATCGAACAGCGCATCCAGCCGGTCACCATAGGTAATCCGCAGCGGCTCCGGGCCGTTTTCACCAATACGCAGACCGGCTGCCAGCGCCCGCTGCTCCGCTGACTGCTTGCCCACGGGTGCCGGCATGGCAATACCGACACCGGTGAGATCGCTGTGCGCCTCGATATTCACGGCCATGTCGGCGGTGTCGGCATCGGCATCGAACACCGGGAAATCCGCCAGCACCTGCACACCGGTGCGCCCGCCCAGCACCGGTGTGCCGTCACGCAGGGCCTCTTCCAGGGCGGCGGCATCCAGTTCCGGGGCGTCGGCCCGCAGGCGAATCCGCGGTTCACCGCCGGCGCCGTTTGCACCGGTGCTCACCGCAAGCGTCACCGGGCCGTCCAGGAAACGGGCGCTGACCTGCTCCGCCGTGATGCCGTGGCGGTCGAAATCCACTGTCCCCTGCAGCTCATCCAGGGCCAGCGCCGGTTGCCGCAGCTGCAACCGCCCCTGCCGCAGCTGCACCCGGCCGTCCACGGCCACCGGCGCGCCATCGAAGGGAATGACCAGCGCCAGATCCAGGTCGTGCTCGCCGTCCAGACGCAGGGGCTCCAGAGGGGCCTCGAGCACCTCTCGGGCCGGCGGCATGCTGCGCAGGAAGTCGAGATAGGCGTCACCCGGCCCCCGCACGGCCCCGACAATGCGCAACGGACTGTTCTGGAGATCCTCGATCTCGGCGGTGGCCTGCTGCACCGTGGCACCGCTGATCCGGGCGCGATCGGCCTCGATCCGCATGGAGCGACCATGGAAACGCAGGCGCCCGTCCATACCGGTGAGCGGCGCCCAATCGGGTTGATAGGCCAGTGTCACGTCGCCGACATCGGCGCGCACGTCGAACTCGCCGCTGCCCTCATCGAAGGGGAAGCGGTCGGCACGCCCGTGGAACACTATATCCGCCTGCTCTGCGGTGCCAGCGACAATGCTCTCGTCCAGCCAGTCCACCAATCCCGGGAACATGATGCCCACCGGCAGGTAGCGGGAGATATTGACGGCATTGCCGGAACGCCCGTCGACGCTGGCGCGGATATCCAGGAACGGGGGCTGATCAGGCATCTTGTCCACCCGCACTCGGGCGTGAACCTCGCCATCCTCGTTGTCGACCCGCGTCCGGTTGACGTTCACGGCCCAGCCGTCGGGGCCGAAGCGCCACTCACCCGTGGCCTCGAGTTCACGGAACGGGATCGCCTCACGGAACAGATACGGCAGGGTGCCGGAGCCATCCCGGGCGCGCACGGCCATGTCGCCGTCACGCTGCTGGCCATCCGGGTGCGGCAGACCATCGGGAAAATCCGCCCAGACCTCCAGGGAACCGGCCAGTGACACGTACGGCGGCGCATCCGGAGCCCCCAGCAGGCGGTCCATGATGCGCTCCCCGGCGTCCTCTGCCGAGGCATACAGGGACAGCGGACCCTCGCTGACGGGGCGGTCCGCGTCCCTGGGCCAGCGCGCCGCGAATTCCACACGCCCACCCCAGTCCCTCGGCAGCTGCCCGCTTCCCGCCAGGCGACGCCAGCCATCGTCCTCGTCCACGGCGGCATGGATGTCCTGGAACTGATACCGCTCGCCGTGGACCAGATCGAGCACGTCCATGCGCGCATCCTCGACCCGCAGGCGGCCCGGCTGCGCCATCAGCAGATCCAGTTCTTCCAGACCGGCGAAGCGCGGCTCGCCGAGACCGACCACGCTCCAGGCCCCGTCGGACCCCCGCTGCACCGTCAGGGACGGCTCCACCAGCACCAGCTCCCGCAAACGGGGCTCGCGGTCCCGGGCCGAGGCGTACAGGTCGAAATTGACCTCCAGGCGCGGCAGGCGCAGAGCATCGTCGTCGTCACCCAGGCGCACGCCCTCCAGTACCACCCGCAGGTCGCGCCAGGCCCAGGCCGTCTCCAGCGCCTCGATGCGGATGGGTTGGCCCACCGCCTCACTGAGATGCGCCTCCACCTGTGCCCGGTACTCGGGCAGGTAATGCACCCCCAGCCGCACCAGGGACAGGGCAACCGCCAGGAGCACGATGGCCGCTGCCAGGGCACCCACCGTGAGCCGTGCCACGGAGCGCAGCCACGTCACCATGACCTCCCTGCCGGCACGCGACGGTGAGACGACGGCCGCGGTCGCCCGTGAGTATGGAGGTGGATGTCATGGCACATGGCGCGGGACTGCGAGCACTCGTGCACCGTGGAGATTCACGGTGCATCATTGAGAGATTACATCAGAACGACGTCGTACTGGTCCTGGGCGTAGAGCGGCTCTGCCTGGAAGGTGATCGGGCGGCCGATGAACTCTTCGAGCTCCGCCACACTCCGGCTTTCATCTTCCACCATCAGGTCCACCACCGGCCGGGCGGCGATCACCAGCAACTGGTCTGCCTCGAACTGCCGGGCCTCGCGGATCAATTCCCGGAAGATCTCGTAACAGACCGTCTCCGGCGTCTTCAGGAAGCCCCGGCCCTCACAAGTGGGACATGGAGCACACAGCACGTGTTCCAGGGACTCGCGGGTGCGCTTGCGGGTCATCTCCACCAGGCCCAGGGCGGACACCCCGCTGATCTGGGTCTTGGCGTGATCCTTCTCCAGGCTCTTCTCCAGGGCGCGCAACACCTGGCGCTTGTGCTCGGCATCCTGCATGTCGATGAAATCGATGATGATGATGCCGCCGAGGTTACGCAGCCGTACCTGCCGGGACAGGGCCTGGGTGGCCTCCAGGTTGGTCTTGAAGATGGTCTCTTCCAGGTTCCGCCGGCCCACGTAGCCACCGGTATTCACGTCCACGGTGGTCATCGCCTCGGTCTGGTCGATGATCAGGTACCCCCCGGACTTGAGCTCCACCTTGCGTGACAGGGCCCGCTGGAGTTCCTCTTCCACGCCGTAGAAGTCGAACAGCGGCCGCTCCCCCGGGTAGGCCTCCACCCGTGCGCTCATTTCCGGGAAAAACTGCTCGCAGAAGGCGTGCACCTTGAAATAGTTCTCCCGGGAGTCGACGCGAATGCGTTCCACTTCACTGCTCATGGTGTCGCGCAGCGAGCGCAACACCAGCGGCAGATCCTCGTGCACACAGGTGCCGGCCGTCGCCTCGCGGGCACCGGCGGCGATGGTCTCCCAGAGCTTGCACAGGAACCGGCGATCCGCCTCCAGGGCCGCCTCTGAGGCGCCTTCCGCCGCGGTACGGATGATGTAGCCGCCGTCGTCGCCCTCGGCCAGGAAGCGTTGGCCAATGACGCGCAGACGCTCCCGCTCGCCGGCATCCTCGATGCGCGCGGAGACGCCGAGATTGCGGCTGCGCGGCAGCAGCACCAGATGGCGCGAGGGGATGGTCAGGTGCGTGGTCAGGCGCGCGCCCTTGCTGCCGATGGGGTCCTTGATCACCTGCACGATGACCTCCTGGCCATCATGCAGCAGTTCCTGGACATCCGGAACCGGTCGGCGCGGGCGCGTCTCGCCGGTCTCGCTGTCGGGGGCCACGGCAACATCGGAGGCGTGCAGGAACGCGGTACGCTCCAGGCCGATCTCCACGAACGCCGCCTGCATCCCGGGCAGCACCCGCTGCACGCGGCCCTTGTAGATGTTGCCCACCAGGCCACGACGTCGGGCACGCTCCACGGCGATTTCCTGAAGCACGCCGTTTTCCACGACTGCGACCCGCGTCTCCTGCGGGGTGCAGTTCATCAGGATTTCCTGGGCCATGGCGCTACCAGTGCCGGCGGTAGTCGATGCCGAACTCGTCCAGCAGGTCGGTGGTCTCGAACAGCGGCAGGCCCATGACCCCGGAATAGCTGCCTTCCAGGTGTTCGGCGAAGACGCCGCCGAGCCCCTGAATGGCATAGGATCCCGCCTTGCCCTTCGGTTCGCCGGACTCCCAGTAGCGCTGGAGTTCGTAGTCGCTCAGCTCCCGGAACTGAACGCGGTTGACACTCAGCCGGGTGGACTCGCGGTCATCCACCAGCGCCACCCCGGTCAGAACGCGATGCTCGCTCCCCGACAAGGAGCGCAGCATGGCCAGGGCATCGTCCCGGTCCCGGGGCTTACCGAGGACCGTGCCATCCTGCACCACCACGGTGTCCGCCCCCAGCGTGGGCATGGGGCTCGCGTCGGCGACCTGGGCCCAGCCGGCGCGCGCCTTCTCCAGGGCGACCCGGATGACGAACACCTCGGGGCTTTCACCCTCGTCCCAACTCTCGTCGACACTGACGTCCAGCGGCGAGAACGGCAGGGCGATCTGGCCCAGCAGCTCCCGGCGGCGCGGTGAGTGCGAGGCCAGGTAGATCTCCGGCTGCGTATCTCCAGGCATAGCGATGCACCTCGAAGGCTGTGAAAATTCTTGGCACCACCCGGTTCCCGCGTTAGCGGTGGTACGGATGGCCGGCCAGTATGGTCCAGGCGCGGTAGAGCTGCTCCGCGACCAGGACCCGCACCAGCATGTGCGGCAGCGTCAGCGGCGACAGCGACCAGCGCTGCTGCGCGGCATCGAGACAGCTCCGGTCCAGGCCATCCGGCCCGCCCACCAGCAGGGCCACGTCCCGCCCCTCCTGCAGCCAGTCGCGCATGGCAGCGGCCAGCGCGTCGGTATCCACGCTGCGCCCGCCCTGATCCAGCGCAATCAACCGGGCATCCCGGGGGACGGCCTGCAGCAGCCGCTGCCCCTCGATCTCCCGGGCGCGCTCCGGATTGCCGCCGCGGCCACGGTCACCGGTGGGCAACTCCCGCAGCTCCAGCCGCAGCTCCCGGGGCATGCGGCCGGCGTATTCCCGGTAGCCCTCCGCCACCCAGCGGGGCATCTTCTGCCCCACGGCAGTGAGCTGAACCCGCACGCTCAGCCCGGCACGCCGCCGGTCTGCGAGGCCTCGTCCTCGGACTCGTCAATGCCCCAGATGCGCTCCAGGCGATAGAGTTCCCGCATCTTCGGGATCATCACGTGGACCACCACGTCGCCCAGGTCCACCAGCACCCACTCGGCGCTATCCTCGCCTTCGACACCCAGTGGGCGCATGTTGTGCTTCTTGGCGTCCTCGCCGACGCGATCGGCAATGGCCTTGACGTGGCGACTGGAATTGCCCGACGCCACGACCATGACATCGGTGATGCCGGTCTTGCCGCGCACGTCCAGAACCACGGTATCCACGGCTTTCATATCCTCCAGGGCGGCAAGGACCACGTCCCGCAGTTCCGCCCAGTCCAGCGTCTCGACATGATCGGGCGCGCTGATGATCCACCTCCACGGCGGCCGCATGCCGCCGACTCGTCCCCTATCAACCGGCCTGCAGGCCGGCACCGTACAAACCGTTTTCGCGTATATAGTCCCATACCGGGTCGGGCAACAGGTAGCGGGGCGATCGCCCCGCACGCATCCGCTCCCGGATATCCGTTGCGGACACCGCCATGGGCGTGACCGGCTGGAACAGCACCCGCCCCGCCGGCATCTCCCGCAGCTCCGCCCAGGTCTCCGCCCGCCGCCCCTGGAGCCAGCGGGCCAGCGCGTCGGGCATGTCCTCGCCGGCGTCGGGGCGCTCCATGACCACCAGATGCGCCCATTCCCCGAGCTCCCGCCACTGGTGCCAGCGCGGCAGGGACAGGAAACTGTCGGTACCCACCACCAGCACCAGGTGGGCACTTGCGGCATCGGCATGCAGGGAGCGCAGGGTCTCCACTGTGTATGAGGGACCATCACGGCGCAGTTCGCGGTCATCCACCAGGAACCGTGGTTCGCCTGCGGCCGCCCGTTCGAGCATGGCCAGACGGTGATCCGCGGTGACGTCGGGGTCGCCCCGGTGCGGAGGCACGTGACAGGGAATCAGGTGGAGACGCTCCAGCTCGCCCGCCTCGACGACATCCAGGGCCACCCGCAGATGGGCGTTATGAATCGGGTCGAAGGTACCGCCAAACATGCCCACCAGGCGGGTCAAGATGCAGCTCCCTGCCACATGGCCACGCACTCAGCCCCGGACATGCCCGTCCCCGAGCACGATCCACTTCTGCGAGGTTAGCCCCTCGAGGCCCACGGGGCCGCGGGCGTGGAGCTTGTCGGTACTGATGCCAATCTCCGCGCCCAGGCCGTACTCGAAGCCGTCCGCGAAGCGGGTGGAGGCGTTGACCATGACCGAACTCGAGTCCACCTCCCGCAGGAACCGCTGCGCGCGGCTCCAGTCCTGGCTGACGATGGCCTCGGTGTGCCCGGAACTCCAGCGGGCAATATGCTCGATGGCCTCATCCAGACCGGCCACCACCCGCACTGCGAGCACCGGCGCCAGGTATTCCGCGGCCCAGTCCTCGTCCGTGGCCGCAGCCATGTCCGGCACCCAGTGGCGGCTCTGCTCACAGCCGCGCAGTTCCACCCCGGCATCGCGGAAACGCTCCGCCAGCGGCGGCAGGACCTGCGGCACCATGCTCTCGGCCAACAGCAGGGTTTCCATGGTGTTGCAGGTGCCGTAGCGCTGGGTCTTGGCGTTGAACGCCACCGCAAGCGCCTTCTCGGGATCAGCGGCATCGTCGATGTAGACGTGGCAGACGCCGTCCAGGTGCTTGATCACCGGCACCGTGGCATCGCGGCTGATGCGCTCGATCAGGCCCTTGCCGCCGCGGGGGACGATGACGTCCACATCATCGGTCATGGTGATCAGATCACCCACTGCCGCGCGATCCGTGGTGTCCACCACCTGGACCGCATCCATGGGCAACCCGGCGCTATCCAGACCGGCGCGGATGCACTCGGCGATGGCGCGATTGGAGTGCAGGGCCTCGGAACCACCGCGCAGGATGGCAGCATTGCCGGACTTCAGGCACAGCCCGGCGGCGTCCGCGGTGACGTTGGGCCGCGACTCGTAGATGATGCCGACCACCCCCAGGGGCACCCGCATGCGCCCCACCTGAATCCCCGACGGCCGCATGCGCAGGCCATCCACCGCCCCCACCGGATCCGGCAGGGTCGCGATCTGACGCAGGCCCTCGGCCATGGCGGCGATGCGCTCCGGCGTCAGTTCCAGGCGGTCCAGCAGTGCGGCGTCCAGGCCGGACTCGCGGCCCGCCACCATGTCACGCCCGTTCTCTTCGGCGATGCGTGCCGACCGGGCGTCGATGGCGTCCGCCATGGCGGCCAGCGCCCGGTTCTTCTCCGCGGTTTCGGCACGGGCCATGGCCCGGCCGGCCGACCGCGCCCTGCGGCCCAGACCGGCCATGTACTCGTGCACGTTGGCAATGTTGTCGGCAATGGCACTCATATCGGATCCCTGCGTTGACCGCGGTAACAGGGCATCACTGCGCCGCAGTGGCGGCGCGGCGCCCCGTTCGCCCGCCGGCGATGGCTACACTCAATTGTAACAACTCGTCCCACACCCTTCCCGGGGCAACGCCCTTGCTGACCCGGTCGACCCGGGCGCAGCGTGCCAGCAGTGCCTGCCAGCGCCGTGCACTGCCACGCCGCGCGGCCTTCTGCACCTGCGCCTTGCGCGGTCCGAAGGCACCGTTGCGCCGCAGCACCTGCTCCTCCTGGCCCCAGGCGGACTGAAGCTGACAGACCAGGCGCACTTCCCGGGACAGTGCCCACAGCACCAGCGTGGGCTCGACACCCTCGTCGCGCAGGCCCTGGGTGATACGCACGCAGCGGGCAACGTTACCCTCCAGGGCAGCGGCGGTGAGATCGAAGACATCGAACCTTGCGCTGTCAGCCACGGCCCGGCGAACGGCATCGCCGTCCACCTGCCCCGCGGGCAGCAACAACCGCAGTTTCTCGATCTCCTGAACCGCGGCCAGCAGATTGCCTTCGCTGCGCTCCGCCAGTAGACGGACCGCCTCGCGGGTGGGCTCAAGCCCGGCCGCACGCATGCGTTGGTCCAGCCAGCCCGGCAGCTGCCGCGGCTCCAGCGGCCAGATCTGAACCACGGCGCCCGCCTTGTCCACGGCGTTGACCCAGGCGGCCTTGCGCGTACTGCCGTCCAGGCGCGGGGCAGTGATGATCAGCACGGTATCGTCCGGCGCCGTGGCACAGTAGTCGGCGATGGCCTTGCCGCCGGCCTGCCCCGGCTTGCCGGTGGGCAGGCGCAGTTCGACAATGCGGCGGTCACCGAACAGCGAGAGATTGTCGGCGGCGGCGGTGAGGCGCTGCCAGTCGAACTGGCCGTCCGCCTCCAGCACCTCCCGCTCGGTATGCCCCGCCTCGCGGGCGGCGGCACGAACCGCATCCACGGTCTCGCCCACCAGCAACGGCTCGTCCCCGGTGATCAGCCACACCAGAGGGAGCCCTTTCGCCAGTGTCTGCGTAACGTCTTCGGGTTTGAGCCGCATCCGCCTACTCGCCCAGTGTCGCCTGCACCCGCTCCGTGAGCAGGAAGGCGATATCCCGGCGCAGCTCCTGCAACAGGGCATCCTCCCGGCTTTCACCACCGAGGACCTGGCCAGGGTCGCGCCGATAGGTGCGCAACTGCTCGAAGGTATCAGGGCCGGCAACCGTGTCACCGTCGGCGTCGCGGATGGACCAGCGCACGCGGTAGCGCAGCTCGTACTCATCCGGACGATCCTGGGAGCCCACCACCAGCCGCTGGCGATCGGTGGTCTCGTTTTCCAGCACCAGGCGCGGACCGTCGCCGCCATCACGCACATCCGCCCCCGCCGCCCGCAGGGCGCGGCGCACCTCGCGGACAAGCTCGCCCTCGCCCACGCGCGTGTCCACCACCACGGGCATGCCGTCCAGAGAGGCGGCGCCCGGCGCCGAGCCGCGCAGGTGCCAGCCGCACCCGGCCAGGGCAGCAACGAGCATCAAAATCACGACCCGGCGCATCAAGGACACTAGGCCTCCGCTGTCAGTTGGCCACCACGTTCACCAGCTTGCCCGGCACGACGATTACCTTGCGCACGGTCTTGTCGGCAAGAAACCGTTGCACGTTGGGCTCCTCCAGCGCCGCAGCCTCGATGGCGTCGCGTTCGGCATCCGCAGGCAGCTCGACGTTGCCGCGGAGCTTGCCGTTGACCTGCACCACCAGACTGTGGGTGTCCTGCACCAGGGCGGTGTCG
Organism: Aquisalimonas sp.; assembly: GCA_007127625.1. Lineage (GTDB taxonomy): Bacteria > Pseudomonadota > Gammaproteobacteria > Nitrococcales > Aquisalimonadaceae > Aquisalimonas. The sequence continues at coordinate 10,550 of SKYZ01000247.1, forward strand.
TCCCACCGTGGCCAGGCCGCGTCCACCACCGGCTGGTCATGCCCGAGCTCCCGCCACAGGCGATGACAGACGTGGGGCACGATGGGCGCGAGAATCAGCACCGCCGCTTCCAGCCCCTCCTGCAGCACCGCCCGGCCGGCGTCGCTGTCGTCGTCTGCCGCCTTGTAGAGCGCATTCAGCAGTTCCATCACCGAGGCCACGCCGGTGTTGAACGTGTAGCGTCGGCCGATGTCGTCGGTGGCCTTGCGGATGGTCTCGTGGACCTTGCGGCGCACCTCCCGCTGGTCGCCGTTCAACGCGACCGCGTCCAGCGCCGGCGCCGCTCCCTGCTCCACGTGAGTACGCACCAGATGCCAGAGGCGCTTGAGGAAGCGGTAGGCCCCCTCGACACCCGAATCCGACCACTCCAGGGACTGCTCCGGTGGTGCCGCGAACATGGTGAACAGGCGCACGGTGTCCGCGCCGAAGCGGTCCACAAGTTCCTGCGGATCCACAGTGTTGCCCTTGGACTTGGACATCTTGGCGCCGTCCTTGAGCACCATGCCCTGGGTCAGCAGGTTGGCGAACGGCTCGCCCGCCGCGGTGAGCCCCTCGTCGCGCATGACCTTCTGGTAAAAGCGCGCATACAGCAAATGCAGAATGGCGTGCTCGATACCGCCGATGTACTGGTCCACCGGCAGCCAGTAGCGGGCGCGGTCATCCAGCATGGCGCCATCATTGTCGGCACAGGCAAAGCGCGCGAAATACCACGCCGATTCCATGAACGTGTCGAAGGTGTCGGTTTCGCGCTCGGCCTCGCCACCACAGTCGGGGCAGGTGGTCCGGTACCACTCCGGCATCTGCTTGAGCGGCGAGCCGGCACCATCGAACTGCACGTCCTCGGGCAACTCGACGGGCAACTGGTCGTCCGGCACCGGCACCTGCCCGCAAGCCGGGCAGTTGATGATGGGAATGGGCGCTCCCCAGTAGCGCTGCCGGGACACGCCCCAGTCGCGCAGGCGGTAGTTGGTCTGGCGCTCGCCCAGGCCCTGCTTCTGCAGCCAGTCGGCGATGGCCTCGAAGGCCTGCTCGGAGGTCATGCCGGTGAAGTCACCGGAGTTGATCAGTACGCCCTTTTCGGTGAACGCCTCGTTGCTGACATCCACGTCACTACCGTCCGCCGGGGCGATCACGGGCAGGATGGGCAGCGCGTACTTGGTGGCGAACTCCCAGTCGCGCTGGTCGTGGGCGGGCACGGCCATGATGGCGCCGGAGCCGTAACTCATGAGCACGAAGTTGGCGACCCAGACCGGGATCTCCTCGCCGGTGAGCGGGTGGATCGCGCGCAGGCCGGTATCCAGGCCCTTCTTCTCCATGGTGGCCACGGTGGCCTCGGCCACGCCGGCCTTGTTGCACTCCTCGACGAAGGCGGCGATCTCGGGGTTGCTCCGCGCCAGTTCGCGGGTGAGCGGATGCTCCGGGGCCAGGCCCATGTAGCTCACGCCGAACAGGGTGTCCGGGCGCGTGGTGTAGACGTTCAGTGCCTCATCCCGTCCCTGGATGTCGAACCGCAGCTCGACGCCCTCGGAGCGGCCGATCCAGTTGCGCTGCATGGCACGCACCTGCTCGGGCCAGCCGGGCAGCTCGTCGAGGGCCTCCAGAAGCTCGTCGGCGTAGTCGGTAATCCGCAGGAACCACTGTGGGATCTCGCGGCGCTCGACCGTGGCACCGGAGCGCCAGCCCTTGCCGTCCACCACCTGCTCGTTGGCCAGCACGGTCTGATCCACCGGG
>SKYZ01000327.1 GCA_007127625.1 Aquisalimonas sp.
CAGGGCTTCGTTGCGCCTCTTGCCAAGGGCGACGGCCATTGCCTGCGAGCCGCGCCTCGCCCTGGCGCCGCACAGGCGCTCAAAATGCAACGAACTTGGGTTACAGGACACTAGGGGAGGGCTGGCATGATTCTTCGCGACCGCTTCGGGGTAGTAGGGATGACCTACCTTGCATAGAGGATTTCCCGCCCATTGAAGAACTGCGCGACGACCTCGGCGAGGATAATGAGCGCGAGCCCTTTTGATGTGTGTGCACCGGGGCCCTTCATTCCCTCCCAGGGACGGTGAAGGTCGGCCTCAGGAAAGCACTGCGAGGAGGGCTTCCTTGCAAGCCGCGTGACCGCACGATCCCGCTTGATGACGTGGCTCAAGTTTGTATGCCGTTCCTGATCTGCGTCATCACGGATGTGATGGTGGCCGCCTACAGTGTGGATTGACCCCGACAGCCATTAGTGGTTGTAGGGCATGGTCCATGCGGCGGCCACAGAACAGGACACGCGATAATGGGCAAGTGGGTTCTCATTGCAACCGGGGTGGTCGTCGTGACTGCCGCTATTGCGATCCTGCTCGGGCAGGCTCGCGAGAATTCGAAAGCCAGGCAGATCGTCGCAACGCTCATTGAGAGCGCAAGCCCGTCGCCTCACGGACGCGTCGCTTTCGAGGAGCTTTCCGAGCTCCCGCCCCCGGTTGCCAGGTATTTTCGTCACGTTCTCTCTGATGGTCTGCAACCGGTTACTGTGGCAAGGATCGAGCAGTCCGGTGTGCTGCGGACGAGCATTGCCGCTGAACGCTGGTCACGGTTCACCGCGAGCCAGCTTGTCGTCCCTCCTGCTACGGGGTTTCTCTGGAACGCCAAGGTCGAGTTGCCAGTGGGCACCCATGTGCGCGTGCTCGATAGCTACATTGCCGGTGTCGGTTCGGGCCGCGTCAGCATACTGTCGGCCGTTGCAGTTGCGTCCGAAGCAGGGGTTCCGGAACTGAATTCCGGCGCACTGCATCGGTACCTGGCCGAGGGAGTCTGGTTCCCTACCGCTCTATTGCCTCAGGCCGGCGTGATGTGGACCCCAATCGACGAGCACGCGGCTCTGGCCACGCTGACCGACAACGGAACGACGGTTTCATTGGAGTTCCGGTTCAACGACATTGGTGAGGTAACCGGAATTTACACCGATGGCCGGTTCGGCAGATTCAATGGTGACTATAGACAGACCCCGTGGCAGGGCCATTTCCAGGACTACCAAGTCCAGGCAGGTATGCGCATCCCGATGTACGGCGAAGTGGGCTGGTACGAGGGTGACGTCCTCCATATCGTCTGGAAAGGGCATGTGGTTACGGCGGACTATGAAATGGAACGTTAGCCCTTCTCCAGTGCGTTGCTTGCGAAGGCCTTGCCCTGACGGAGAATTCCGCTGCCGCGCATTGACCCAGGCCGGGGTCATGGCTCGGGTGGGTAGACGCATGATCGGGCGACAACGTTGAAAGCGATTGCTCTTTGGATCGCGCTAGCACTGGGTGCGGCGTCCGTTTTGGCTGCAAGCGCGTACTGGCACGACATCGGTCAAGCGCATGAGAGGGTCCAGGGGCGAAGCAACGTTATACATTCTCCACTTGGGGACATCGAGTACGTCGAAGCCGGGGAAGGAATCAACGTCCTGGTCATTCATGGGGCCGGAGGCGGGTTCGATCAGGGTGAGTTGATTGCGCAGGCACTTCTGGGCGACGGCTTCCGAGTGATCATGCCTTCGCGATTCGGATACTTGCGATCTGCGCTTCCGCCAGGTGCGACATGGGACGATCAGGCCGATGCCTATGCTTACGTCCTTGACCATCTGAACATTTCCGAGGTGGCGGTCGTGGCGATGTCGCAGGGCGGTCCTTCCGCGCTCCTGTTCGCGGCGCTCTACCCGGGGCGCGTGAGTTCACTGACATGCCTCTCCTGCGGTATCGCGAGTTCAACGACAGCGGACCAGCGTCACGCAGATCGCAAGGGCGACGCGCTCAAAGTGTTGTTCCAATTTGACGCGCCCTACTGGATTGCCTCCCGCCTGTTCAAGCGACAACTCATGGGCCTCATTGGAGCCAATGCCAAAGTCATCGACGGTCTCACACCGGCGCAGCGGGAGAGTATCGAGCAATTCATCGAGTACATGAATCCCGCCTCTCTACGAGCTGAGGGAGTTGTTTTCGACAATGAAGCAGCTCTGCCCGGGAACAGAATCTCCGCGATTACCACGCCAACATTGCTCGTGCACGCCAAGGATGACGAATTGCAGCTTCATCATAATGCGGAATTCGCGGCCGCGATGATCCCCGGATCACGGCTGGTCAGCTTCGATACCGGAGGCCATGTGGTCGTTCTTGTAGAGCAAAGAATCATCCGCGGACAGGTGGAACGCCATATCCTCGACAATTCCGGGAAACCAAGCCAAGCGGGTCCGGCGTCTGAGCTAGACTAGAGGGTATTGTGTTAACAGCCCCTTAAATATCCGCCGCAGTTGAGCGGTACTGGGAGACCATGAGGTGTTTTCGCACTCCAGCGAGGCCCCGAAAAACGATGTATGACACAGCAAACGGCGTCCGGTCTGGGCGCGACCGCGGGCGTGCAGCGGTAACCGCAGCGGTACTTTTGGTTGCGCTGCTCCTCTCGGCCTGCGCAGCCGTGCCGCAGTCCGTTCACCGCGAGGTGGCGCTGGTGGCAGTGGAACGGGACGGCGAGCCCATCGCCCAGGCTGAAGAGATTGGTACCGAGGACACCCCCGATGGCATCGCCTATGGGGTCACAGATGACCAGGCGGGTTTCCTGGTGCGCTTCGACCAGCATTTCGTGGATATCCAGTTCGAGAACCGCACCCGGAACAACCTGTGGATCGTGCTCGACGAGTCGGCCTTCATCGATACCGACCGCAATGCACACGACCTGGCCGTGCCGGGTGGCCTGTTGGGGAGCACAAGCAGCGGGCAGCGGAGAATTATGGTGCCTCCAGATGCCCGCCGTCAGCTCCGGGTCGGGGTGGCCACTGGCTCCAGCGCGATCGGTTTCAGCCGGCCGCTAATCCCCATCGACCGGCACGGTCGAACGGCATCCGTGCAGCAGGCCGAGCAGCACATTGGGAAGACGGTCGCTGTGCTGTTGCAACTGCAACGCGAGGAAACCCGCTCGATCTACGCGCTCATCGGCCAACTGAAGCGCGTCAATGTGGGTGGCGACTGGATTCCTTCGAGGTAGGGAACAATGGCCGCAAGCCAACAGGCCCGAAGCTACGCTGACGTTGCGCATTGGCGCGAGTACGAAGCGAAACTTCCTGAAGCGTTCCGACTGGCGGGTGAGCATCCGGAAGAAGAGTGGTTTAGCTGGTGTGACATTGCCGTGCATGTCGACCGCCTTGTGGCGCCTCATGCACCTCTGAAACTCTTGCTGGTACACGGCATCGGTGGGTACGGCCGGATCGTGTTGGGGTTCGGCGCACCTTACCGGCCGGAACTTTGCGAGGTCGTTGCACCAGACCTCCCTGGCTACGGTCTCACATGGGCGTCCACAGACCAGATGAGCTTCGGTGCGTGGATCGCCTGCCTGCAGGAGTTTATTGAAGCCGAGTTGCGACGTGATCGTCGCCCCATCGTCCTGTTCGGGTTAAGCCTCGGTGGAATGCTCGCCTATCACGTCGCTTGCGCAGCGCGTGTGCACGGGCTGATCGCCACTGCATTCGTGGACATGACGGATACCGAGGTGGCGGTAGGCGTGTCTCGGTTCGTGCGCCTGAGCCGATTAGCCCTCCCATTGGTCAAGAGAGCACCGGCGTTCATGACAAGTCTTCGTATTCCCGCTCCACTGCTCTCGAGATTGTATGCCATCTCGAATAACGCAGAGCTCTCGCGTTTAGCCGCGAACGATCCGTACGGGGGTGGAAACAGTGTGCCCATTTCGTTCCTCCAGTCGATCATGGAGACGCCGCCAGCCATTGCGCCGGACAAGTTTGAGCGCTGCCCCGTGCTGTTGGTCCACCCCGGTGCGGACCGAATGACTGACATTGCCTTCAGCAAAGAGTTCTTCGATCGCCTGGCAGCGCCAAAGCGCATGGTCATACTGGACGGAGCCGGGCATTGGCCGATCGAGGACCCCGGGGCGACGCAGATGACTGAGTCGGTCCGAACGTTGTTGGAGCAAGTGGCGAGAGATTATGGTTAGCGAATCAGCAGCTCATTGATCCTAGTGCCCCACAAACGATCAACAATGGCGGTTGAACCGTACGGAGGGGCGGCGATTTTCGTGGGCTCAATCACGCCGCGATCGGGCTTCCTCCAGGTGTCGTGCACACTCCGAGGCTATGAGGCACACGGGTGTTGTTCCAGTGCATTCGAGCACCTTGTTTTTGCACCCCGATGGCCTATTCTCAATAGGCTAATCCGTGGTCTTTCAGGAGTATACGGTCATGGCCGGTCGCGGCAGAACCTACGATGTGCTGGGCATTCTCATGCAGTTTCATGCGTTTCCCGACGACGTGCAGGGTAAGTACTGCCTCGTCGAAGCCGTAGTGCCATCTGGATGTGGCGCACCGCCGAATCATCATGCGGGGGAGACGGAATGCTTCTACGTGCTTGATGGCCGTGTGGCGTTCGAGATCGATGGTGCGCAGCGGGATGCCGGCCCCGGCGAGTACGTCGCCGTTCCGGATGGAGCCCTGCATGCCTTCCGGGCAACGGGTGACGCCCCAGCGCGCATGCTGATTTTGAATGCCCCTGGTCGAATGCACGAAGCGTTCTTTACCGGGGTCGGGCAACCCCTCCCAGAGGGGCAGAAAGCCTTGCCCGAGCCGCGAGAGCCGGATTTTGCCCACGTCATGGAGACAGCTGCCGCCGTCGGTATGACGATTGTGCCGCCTCAGCATGCTGCGTGAGTGCTGCCCCCTGCGACAAAGGCAGGTCAGCTGTATCTGCCTTTGTTTAGTGCGTCCGTTCGTACGATACCGCCGGTACGGCTGCATCAGCGCCGCTGATCCAAGAGCTACCGGTTCACCCGGCCGACGATGACCAACTCCGCATTGCGCCATTCGTTAGGCAATTACAGAGTGCGAGACCACGATCGTTGAGTCCGCACTGATCACCGCTGCGCCGTCGACGCCGAACCAGGCCGGCCTTGCGAACCAATGGGCCGGAGCCAGGGCGGCAGGACCGCAGCCATACGTAGAATTGAACGACTTTGTTTTGGCCGATGTTCGTTTTCGGAATTCAAGCTGGGCCGCTGAGAAGATTGAGTCAGTGCTTCCTCAGTGCGTCGGTGATCGTAAACCTTGAGGCTTTGCATGTTGGAGGGCACGTCGTTTGAAAACCATCTTGCTAGGAAACGCGGGTGCAGGCAAGAGCACGCTGGCGAAGCAGTTGTTGGAACGAGAACCGGCGGCCAGATTATCGCTTGATGAGGTTGCATTTGCCGAAGATAGGGAGCGTCGTCCGCTCGAAGAAAGCATCGCAGAGGTGATTCGGTTTTGTGAATCCCACGAAAGCTGGATAGTTGAGGGATGTTACGCCGACATCATTGAACCTCTACTGCAGCGTGCGGAGACATTGATATTCTTGAATCCCGGCGTTGCGAAATGTGTTGCACACTGCAAGGCCCGACCTTGGTAGCCCGAAAAGTTTGGATCCCGCGAGGAGCAAATCGTGTCCTTTTCGACGAACTTGCCTCACTGCGCCACGCTTGGGAAGAGCGACTCGCCGCCTACAGGGAGATCGAAGCGACATGGTTCAGTCAACCAGAGACTCTATCCCGCCACTATCGCCTCCAGTACCTTGCCCTGCGGCGGGGCATCAGCGCAGGTCAGGCGTGGCTGGGGTGGCTAGACGAGGCGGAAACGCTCTTGCGGAATCCTGAAACGAGAGCCCCCCGTGGTGTGCCGTTGGTAGAGCGCTCGTTTCCGTCCAGCTGGGCGAAGGCCTGACTGGCAGGCGCCCGGCGAGCGCAGCCCGCTGGCTTCGGTACGGGCCGATATCGTGGCAGCCAACCCGCACAACAAGCAGTCCTGGTTGTGAGAGCGAAATGCACCAGCGAGGTCGTCCGGGTCGCCCGCACGCGGCTCAACGGACTGCGCTAGACTGGAGATCCTGAATTATCGGTGACAAAGCGACATGTGCGGCCGATTCGTAAGCAAGACCGATGCGGCCATCGAGCGGGCGTTCAATGTGATTCCCCGCCAGTGGACCCATGACTGGGTCAAGTACAACGTTGCGCCCACGCAGAAAGTGCCCGTGATCCGGCTAGCTGATGGGCAGCGTGAAGGGGTGATGCTGCGTTGGGGACTTGTCCCGGCGTGGGCCAAAGGGCAGCCGACGAAGTACAGCACGATCAACGCCCGCGCCGAGACAATCGAGACAGCCGCCACGTACCGGAGCCCCTGGAGGCGCGGCCAGCGCTGCATCATCCCGGCAATCGGTTACTACGAGTGGCAAGAGGTCGCTGGCGGGAGGCAGCCGTACTTCATTCGGCTCGCCGGCGGCGAGCCATTCGGATTCTGCGGGCTGTGGGAAGCATCGGTGGGACCTGATGGAGGGACGGTCGAGTCGTGCACGATCATTACCGTTCCCGCCAATCCCATGGTCGCGCAGATCCACGCCAAGGGGCGGATGCCGGCGATGGTTACCCCTGAGTATTGCGGTGTCTGGCTTGAAGGCTCCAGCAGTGATGCCCGAGACGTGCTGGGGCCGTTCCCCGTCGAGCTGATGGACGCCTACCCGGTGAGCACACGCGTAAACTCCCCCCGGAACGACAGCCCAGAGCTTCTAGAGCGCGTAGCGTAGGTATCTCTTTGGCTCGAACCGACCCGTTTGCTGACGGTCGGTCCGCTGCCACCGCGGTCCGCTATCCGGTCACGACCACGAGGTACGAGGGCTATCGCGCCCGTTTGTGCAGCTTCGGCCCCAAGCCCTGCCAGAAAGGCGTCTGCCCGGCAGGCTTTGCGAGCAACAGTCAGCACTCACGGACTCTGCAAGCCGTCGGTGAAACAGCCCCCATTAGAGAATCATCTATGATCGCTTGCTATTAAGTGAAAACAATATTAGACGCAGACGCGACGACGGCGTAACTTCTAATGGCGCCGAAAACATCGGCACCGGGTTTGCCCGAAGGCTCGGATCAGACCCGCACTCCAGACGCCTATCCTTTCGGATGGTCTCTTAGATGAAAATCAAGACATGGCTCGTCGCTGGCAGTCTTTTGATGGCGTTGGGCTTACCCAGTCTAGCGTTAGCCGCAGACTCGGTTGCCTTCAACAAGACTGATCGAAACGGCGATTTCATGATCACTTCGGACGAGTTGCGGGAGTTGCCAGAACTCCATGCCCAATTCCAGAAACTTGACCGAGATAAGAACGGCTATCTTGACCGCGCCGAATTCAATCGCGGCCTGGCCCAGGCCCTTTCGACCCGGGCGAGAGAAGCTGGTTAGCATTGACGCATGAGTGATCCCATTCACAGGGATCGCGAAAGACCAAAGGGCGCGCCGCGGCGCGCCCTTTTTCCACGGTCGGACGCATTGTGCCCGTTGGTTTCTGCTGAGCCCCAGGATTACCGGTCTCAAGGTTTCCGGTTATCTGTAGATTCCCGACGATGGTCGTTCATGGCCTGAAGCGGTCTCTCGCATAAACCGGGCGACTGGCCGCCCAGGGTCGGTGACGACTCTGACTAGAATCATAGACGCGCCCTGACACCGCCGAGACCTTGGAGAACCGTGGAGCGAAACGCTTCGACAGGATGACGGTCGGGTCGAGTAGAGCGTGCTGCTGACAAGCCCATCGGTGTCTTCCAGTGCGTTATCGGGGCCAGCCCCACCACCATCAGTCGCTCTGTTCGCAGCATCGCCGTATCATCAACAACTTCAGCGTCCGCAGGGGTGTCCTATGTCAGAGTCGACACACATCATATTCCGTCGAAAGCCTAACGGTTTGCCGATCTCAGAGGACTTCGAGCTTGTACGGAGCCCAACACCGGCGGTTGCCGATGGTCAGTTCCTGGTCGAGAACCTCTACCTCTCTCTGGACCCGTACGTGCGCATGCTCATGGATGGGGAGACCTGGACGTTCCGGGGAGCAGGTCTGACGCCGGGCCAGGTGATGCCTGGTCGGTGCGTGGGTGTGGTCCGCGAGAGCAGGCATCCCGCATACGCGGCCGGGCAGCATCTGGTCGGTCATTTCGGGTGGCAGACGCACGCCGTTCAGGATGAGGCCGCCGTCGAGTTCTACGTCCCGCCGCAGAGTGGGGTGCCGCTGAGTGCGTGGCTGGGCGCTTGTGGCGCCACCGGTCTGACCGCCTGGCTGGGCCTGCAGACAATTGGCGAACCGCGACCGGGCGAGACCGTTGTAGTTTCCGCTGCCGCGGGCTCGGTGGGGAGTGCCGCCGGTCAGTTGGCCAGGGCCTGGGGGTGTCGTGTGATCGGCATTGCCGGTGGTGATGAGAAGTGCCGACTCGTGACCGAGGAATTCGGTTTTGACGCGGCCTGTGACTACAAACGTCCGGACTTTGCCCGGGACCTCCGGGATCAAACCCCGGACGGTGTCGATGTCTACTTCGACAACGTGGGCGGGGCAATGCTGGATGAAATACTGGCCCGTATGAACCCCGGCGGTCGCATCCCCGTCTGCGGTGTTTTGTCCCAGTACAACCTGGCCAGCGAGTTCCCAGGCCTGCGCAATACGCGGCTCATTTTCGATAAGCGGCTGCGTATGCAGGGGTATCTAGTGACGGAGGGGCGTCACCTGTGGCCGCGCGCCCGGGCGGAATTGGAGGCAATGGTCGCCGCGGGGAAGCTGAACTACCGCGAGACCGTGGCCGAGGGGTTGCCGGCTGCCCCGGGAGCATTCATCCGCATGCTGCAGGGTGGCAACATCGGAAAACAGCTGGTGCGCGTTGCTCCATGAGGAGCGTCCGCGCCCGGCATGCGATGTAATCGCGCTCCGCGGCGGCCAGCGGTGACGGTGGAAAATCGCTCGGGGCGGTGTCTTATTGCAAACGCGGTCCCGCGCCACCATGAATCATGTTGGGAGGCGTGCGCTCGATGTGGACCGCCTAATGTCAACGTGCAGCCGCACAATGAAGGGGCATAAAGAGTGAGCATTCAGTCCATGATGCGACATCTAGCCGGACTGGTGCTCGCCTGCGCCGCCGGCTGGAGTGTGAGTGCCGGCGCGGCGGACGGGCTTTACTCCGCGGACAGTCTGATCGGGGCGCCTGTGCATGAGAGCCAGGGAGAGCGGGTCGGTCGCGTGCACGATCTGCTCCTGGGGGACACCATGGAGGTGCACTCACTGATCGTGCGCGTCGATAACGTCGTGGGGCTGGGTGGCCGAGAGTTCGTTGCCGAGCGAGGTATATTCAGGGTGGAAACCGTTAGCGGCGAGAGTGATTTCGATGACGTTGCCTACAAAGTACACCTCACCGTCGGCGCGGACGATCTGGACGATCTGCCCGTTTACGACGAGGGCTGGTGGGACCGCAACACCGATCGACTCGTGCAGGCCTGGGAGGACACGCGTGAGGGCAGTCGCACCGCCTGGGAGCGCGCACAGGAGGCCGGCTCGTCCGCGTGGGACGCCATACGGGAAGGTGCGCAGTCTCTGGGCAAACGCCTGGAGGACGTCATCAATGGTGACCGCGGCACCGATGAGCAGACCGAAGGGGAACGTTGACGGTGGCGCAGTAAAATAACGGGCCAGGCCGTCCGGCCTGACTCTCATGCGATCTCCGCCAGGGGTGTGCTGCGTGACTATCAGACCACTGCAGGCCGATCGTATGGGACGATAACGACATGCGTCGTCATCCGATAATCACGATGAAGGGGATCCCATGACCGACATTGCCACGAACACGATCTACTACACCCTTACGGATGAGGCCCCTGCGGCGGCCACCCGTTCATTGCTACCCGTGCTCCAAACCTTCACGGGCGCCGCGGGCATCGATGTCAAACTTTCTGATGTCTCGCTGGCTGGACGCATCCTCTCTACTTTTCCGGAGCGGCTGAGGGATGACCAGAAGGTCGAGGACGGACTGTCCTTTCTGGGCGAACTGACCCAGGATCCGCACGCCAACATCATCAAGCTCCCGAACATCAGCGCCTCCATCCCGCAGCTCACCGCTTGCATACGCGAGTTGCAGTCCCAGGGCTACGACGTCCCGAGCTACCCCGCCGAGCCAAAGAATGACGAGGAACAGGCGATCCACGACCGCTACGCCAAGGTACTGGGTAGCGCGGTCAACCCGGTACTCCGCGAAGGCAACTCCGACCGCCGCGCCCCCCGGGCGGTCAAGAACTTCGTGCGCAAGCACCCCCACTCCATGGGCACGTGGAGCAAGGCTTCCCGCACCCACGCCGACTACATGCGCGGTGGTGATTTCTACTCTGCCGAGCAGTCTTTCACCATGCCCCAGGCCGGTACGGTGCGCATCGAGTTCGTTGACAAAGCCGGTAACGTCAAGCTGAAGAAGAAGCTGGATCTGGAGACCGGCGAGATCATCGACAGCATGCGTATGAGCGTCAAGGCGCTGCGGGCCTTCCTGGAAGAGACCATGGAAGATGCTCGGGACTCGGGCGTGATGTGGTCCCTGCACGTGAAGGCAACCATGATGAAGGTCTCCCACCCCATCGTGTTCGGCCACGCGGTGAAGGTCTTCTACAAAGAGGTTTTCGAGAAGTGGGGCGACCTGTTCAAACAACTGGGCGTGAACCCCAACGACGGCCTCAGCAGCGTCTACGAGAAGATCGAAAGCCTGCCCCGTTCCCAGCAGGAGGAGATCCACCGGGACATCCTCGCCGTCTACGAGCACCGCCCGGAAATGGCCATGGTGGATTCCTACAAGGGCATCACCAACCTGCACATGCCCAGCGACGTGATCGTGGATGCCTCCATGCCGGCCATGATCCGCAACGGTGGCAAGATGTGGGGGCCGGGCGGCAAGCCGAAGGACTGCAAGGCGGTGATGCCGGAGAGCACATACTCCAAGATTTACCAGGAGATGATCAACTTCTGTAAGACCAATGGCGCCTTCGACCCCACGACCATGGGCTCCGTGCCCAACGTGGGCCTCATGGCGAAGAAGGCCGAGGAGTACGGTTCCCACGATAAGACCTTCGAGCTTGAGGCCGACGGCTTCATGCGGATCGTAAACCACAAGGGCGACGTGCTCATGGAGCACGAGGTGGAGAAGGGGGACATCTGGCGCGCCTGTCAGACCAAGGACATCGCGGTTCGCGACTGGGTCAAGCTGGCGGTGGGCCGTGCCCGCGAGTCTGACACCCCGGCCATCTTCTGGCTGGATCGCAACCGCCCCCACGACATCGAGCTCATCAAGAAGGTTAACTGCTACCTGCAGGAGCACGACCTGAACGGCCTGGACATCCGCATCCAGACCTACGAAGAGGCGATCCGCCGCTCTATGGAGCGCATGATCCGCGGCCGCGACACCATCTCGGTCACCGGGAACGTTCTGCGCGACTACCTGACGGATCTCTTCCCCATCATGGAGCTTGGCACGTCGGCCAAGATGCTCTCCATCGTCCCCCTTCTGGAGGGCGGCGGTATGTACGAGACCGGTGCCGGTGGCTCCGCGCCCAAGCATGTCCAACAGCTCCAGGAGGAGAACCACCTGCGCTGGGATTCGCTGGGCGAGTTCCTGTCTTTGGCGGTTTCGCTGGACGAGCTGGGCATGAAGCAGAACAACCCCCGTGCCCGTGTGCTGGCTGAATGCCTGGACCAGGCGACGGAGAAACTGCTGGAGAATGATAAATCACCGTCCCGCAAGACCGGGGAATTGGATAACCGGGGTAGCCACTACTTCCTGGCCCTGTACTGGGCGGAAGCGGTTGCCGCTCAGACCGAGGACCAGAAGCTGGCCGACCACTTGGGGCCGGTGGCCAAGGAGCTGAAAGACAAGGGCGAGCAGATCCTCGAGGAGCTGAGCGTGGTCCAGGGCAGTCCGGCGGATCTGGGTGGCTACTATCACCCGTCCCCCGAGGCCGCCGACAAGGTTATGCGGCCCAGCCAGACGCTGAACGGGATTCTGGCGAAGGCCATGGGCTGACAGGAACCGTCTGCTGAAGCCATGCTAACGAACAAGGGGGGAGGGCAAGATGCGGCAACCGATCCTGCGTCTTTAGCCGTATGGCGATGGCGGGAACGCGTTCGGCGAAATAGGCCGCATGGCCTAACCCCGCGATATTATTGGTGGGCGCGGCTGGGGTTGAACTCGCCCGTTTGAATTGAGCATTTTCAAGCGTCCAAAGCCCTTGGAGCGGACACTGGGGCCGTCGCGACCAAGGGCGGCTCCGGG
>SKYZ01000062.1 GCA_007127625.1 Aquisalimonas sp.
GCCACCCTGCACCACCTGCGCCAGCAGAACGAAAAGCCCGAGGGGCGGCCCAACCAGGCGCTGTCGGACTACGTGGCGCCGAAGGACAGCGGCAAGCCCGACTACATGGGCGCGTTCGCCGTCACCGCCGGTATCGGCATCGACGAGCACATCAAGCGCTTCGAGGCCGACCATGACGACTACAACAGCATCATGGTCAAGGCCCTGGCCGACCGACTCGCCGAGGCCTTCGCCGAGCACCTGCACGAGCGGGTTCGCAAGGAATACTGGGGTTACCAGCCGGACGAGAAGCTCGCCAACGAGGATCTCATCAAGGAGCGGTATCAGGGCATCCGGCCCGCCGCCGGCTATCCCGCCTGCCCGGATCACACCGAGAAGGATCTGCTGTGGGATCTGCTGGAGCCGGAACAGCGCATCGGCCTGACTCTGACCGAGAGCAAGGCCATGGTGCCCACGGCTGCCGTCAGCGGCATCTACATCGGCCATCCGGAGGCGCGTTACTTCGGCCTGGGCAACATCTACCAGGACCAGGTGGAGGACTACGCCAAGCGCAAGGGCATGTCCAAGCGGGAGATGGAAAGCTGGCTGGCGCCGAACCTCGGGTACGAGGCGGACGACTGAGGCGGGCGGATCAGTCGCCGTTTACAAGGGGGCTGCCGTTGCAGCCCTCTTTTTTTGAAGGACCTTGGGTTACGGGACACTCGCGGTGCATCAAGATGCACCCTACGCCGGGTCAGGGTATCCGTAGCTGCATCTTGATGCACCGCGCGTGGAGCGCAGACGTTACGGCCCCCGGAAACGCCGCTCGGCGATGCGGTCGGCAACAACCTCCGGCGGCTCCCCCGAGGACTCGGCCTCCCGGAACACCTGGTCCAGCGTCTCCCCGATGGCAAGCACCCGCTCCCGCACCCGCGCGGCGTCATACTCCCCCCACTGGGCGCCGACATCGATGACGCCCCCGGCGTTGATGACGTAATCCGGCGCATAGAGGATGCCGCGGCGGTGCAACTCGCGCCCGTGATCCGGGCCCTGCAGCTGGTTGTTGGCAGCTCCGGCGACGATCCGGGCACGCAATTCCGGCAGGGTATGGTCGTTGATGGCGGCACCCAGGGCGCAGGGTGAATAGACATCCGCCCTGGTCGCGTGAATGGCGTCGACACTGGCAATCTCCGCGCCGAAGGCATCCCTGGCCTGCTCCACCGGCGCCGGATTGATGTCACTCACCACCAGCCGGGCCCCCGCCTCGTGCAGGTGTGCGGCAAGCCGGTAACCAACGCTGCCAAGGCCCTGGATCGCCACCGTCAGGCCTTGCAGATCCTGCCGTTGCAGCGCATGCCGCACCGCAGTGCGAATACCGGTGAACACGCCCAGCGCCGTCGCCGGTGAGGGGTCGCCGGTCAGCACTTCGCCGTCAGGGCCGCGATGCGCCTTCACGCCGGTGACAAAGCGTGTGACCTCCGCCAGCGCCTGCAAGTCGCGGACACTGATACCGGAGTCCTCCGCGGTGATGTAGCAGCCCGCCTGACGCTCGATGAACCGGCCCATGGCCCGCATCAGCTCCGGTGACTTGTGCCGGCGCGGATCGCCGATGATCACGGCCTTGCCGCCACCGTGGGCCAGTCCGGCCATGGCGTTCTTGTAGGTCATGCCGCGGGACAGGCGCAGGACATCGGTGACCGCTTCCGCCTCGGAGCCATAGGGCCACATGCGCAGCCCGCCCAGCCCCGGGCCGAGCCGGGTGTTGTGCACGGCGATGATGGCGCGCAGCCCGGTGACCGGATCATGGCCGAAACACACCTGTTCGTGACCGTCGTACTCCACGTGCTCGAAGATACTCAAGGTTAGTAATCGTCCACCAGTTCGTTGTGTACCCGGACTGCCATGTTACGCGGGATGACCCTCCCGCCTCGACGGAGCAACAGGGTCTTGGTGAACGCTGCACCGAACAACAGGATCAGGGAAGAGTAATACACCCACAACAGAAGCAGCACCAGTGACCCGGCCGCGCCATAGGCGGAGGCAGGCGCCGCCATGGTCAGGTAGGTGGCGATGAGGTAGCGCCCGAACACGAACAGCAGTGCCGTGACCAGCGCACCCGGGATGACCTCCCGCCAGCTGAGCACCACGTCCGGGAGAATGCGGAAGACCATGGCGAACAACAGCGTAATCAGGGCAATGGACAGTGTGAGCTCGGTCAAACCGACCACGCTGGCGTGCACCGGCAGCCACTCCTCGGCGAACCGGATCACGGCGCGCAACATCACCGTGAGGAGCATCGAGACCAGCATGACGAACCCGATCACCAGCACCACGCTGAACGACAGCAGACGGTTCTTGAGCAGAATCAGCAGCCCGCTCCGGCTCGGGCGTGCCGCTACACCCCAGATGGCATTCAGCGACAGCTGCATCTGCGCAAAGACCGTGGTCGCGCCGATCAGGATGGCGCCGACACCGACGACCGTGGGCAGCCAGCCCGCCTGTTCAAGGCGCGATGCGGCCACCGCCCCTTCCACCGCCTCGGCGGCATCGGCACCGATGGCCCCTTCCAGCTGACCCACGATCTGCCCCTGGGCCGCCTCCGGCCCGAGGACAACACCGATGATGGTGATGGCGATGATCATCACCGGGGCCAGTGAGAACAGGGTGTAGAAGGCCAGCGCCCCCGCGTAGGCAAAGGCGTTACGCTCCAGCCAGAGCTGGACGGTCCCCTTGAGCACCTGGAACCACATCGTCGCTGCTGCTATTGCCGGCATGTCGCCCCTTCGTCTTCAGGCGCCGCGGCATCAGCGCCACCCACCAGCCACGCGCTCAACCGCCCCGCCGCAACGCTCACGACCAGGTACAGGCAGGGTACCACCAGCAGTGTCAGCACCATGCCCATGAGCAATCCGCCGATCACCGTCAGCGCCAGCGGCTGCATGATCTCGGTCCCGGCCCCCATGCCCACCGCCAGTGGTGTCATGCCCAGCACGGTGGTCAGGGTGGTCATCAGAATGGGCCGGAGTCGCACGCCTCCGGCGGCGATCACCGACCGCGCAAGGCTCAACCCCTGACGGCGCCGACCGATTTCGATGTACTCCAGCAGCAGAATGGCATTGTTCACCACAATGCCGATCAACAGGATCATGCCGATCAGTACCGGCGCCGAAATCACCGTACCCGTGGCCCAGAGCATGGCAGTCACGCCGATCAATGACAGCGGTGCCGCACTGATGATCACCAGGGGATTGCTGAGCCGCTCGTACTGCACCGCCAGCACCACGAACACCAGGAACACGGCCAGGGCGATGACCATGGCCAGCTCCCGGTTGGTCTCCTGGATGGTCTCCC
>SKYZ01000391.1 GCA_007127625.1 Aquisalimonas sp.
AAGGTCTCCGTATCCATGAAGTACCAGTACTCGCCGTCGCTGTAGAGATACTGCAGCTCCGTCTCCAGGACGTCCGCGGCCTCCACCGACTCGCCGGACTTGAAGGTCCGGTCCAGCGTCTTGCCGGTCTTGAGGTTGCGCAGCTTGACGCGGTTGAAGGCCTGGCCCTTGCCGGGCTTGACGAACTCGTTCTCGACAATGCTGTAGGGCTCGCCGTCGAGCATCAGCTTGAGTCCGCCCTTGAACTGGTTGGTGCTGTAGGTCGCCATTGGCACTCCATTGTGTACTGGAATCGCTGACAGCAACGCCGTGACTGCTGCACGCGATGAAAGTAAAACGCCGAAATCCTAACGAAAAATCGCCCGGGAAACACGCCCTCTGCGCTGATAAGCGATCGACAATCCGCGTACAATGGTGCCATGTCCACTGGTGCTGCCTCCCGTACAACCGCCCGCCCGGCCTGGCAGACCGAGCTCGCCCGGGGATTCCGCACCCCCGGCGACCTGGTAGCCGCCCTGGATCTGCCCCCGGAGTGGGCTGCGGCCGCCCGCGCCGGCCATGACGAATTCCCGACACGTGTGCCCCGCGGCTTCGTCGCCCGCATGCGCCCCGGCGACCCGTCGGACCCGCTACTGCGCCAGGTGCTGCCCCTGGCCGACGAGGAAATCCGCGACCCCCACTTCCACACCGACCCAGTGGGCGACCTGGGGGCGATGGGCACACCCGGCGTACTGCACAAATACCACGGCCGTGCACTGCTGATCGTCACCGGCGCCTGTGCAGTGAACTGCCGCTACTGCTTCCGCCGCCATTTCCCCTACGGTGACGCCCATGCCGCCAGGGACCAGTGGGCGCCGGCCCTGGAACATGTGGCGAACGACTCAACTCTGACAGAGATCATCCTCAGCGGCGGTGATCCGCTGAGCCTTCCGGACCACCGGCTGGCGGAACTGGCCCGGCGCCTTGGGGACATTCCGCATCTACGGCGCCTGCGCGTTCATACCCGGCTGCCGATCGTACTCCACGAGCGCGTTGACGATGCGCTGCTGGACTGGCTGAGTAATGGCCGTCTGCAACCGGTACTGGTCCTGCATGCCAACCATGCCAACGAGCTGGACGACAGTGTCGCCCGGGCCTGCGATTACCTGCGGAATGCCGGCGTCACGCTGCTCAACCAGGCGGTGCTGCTGCGCGGCGTCAATGATTCGGTGGACAGTCAGTGTGCGCTCAGCGAGCGGCTGTTCGAACTCGGGGTGCTGCCCTACTACCTGCATCAACTCGACCGCGTTGCCGGGGCGACCCATTTCTTGGTGCCGGAGACCGAGGCACGCGCCCTCGCCGCCGCCCTCGCCGAACGGCTCCCCGGATACCTGGTCCCGACCCTGGCGAGGGAAGATGCGGGGGCAGCGGCGAAAACCCCCCTGATCACGGCCCGACACGGCTGAGCACCCGACCCCGGGGCGAGGCTGCCGGATTTGGCTTCCCGTCGCCACATGCCTACACTGGCGGGGCAGAGGTCGCCAACACCCAAGAACAAGGACAACATGATCCGGGACGTATTCGCCGCCCTCCACGCCGACGTCCACGGCCTCGCGGACCCGACCGGGACCACGGGGAGCGCCAAAGTGGGGGATCTCAAGCGCTGGCTCCGGTCGCTGCCGCTGGCACACGCCACCGGAACGGCGGAGCGCCTTCTCGCCCGTGTCGAGGAGATGAATGCGGCGAAGCTGCACGCCTCACGCAGACTGAGCCTGTTGCGCAACCTCGACCCCGTCGCTGAACAGATTCTGAGGCAGCTCCACGACAGCTACCGACACGGCGCCCACCCGATGCCGGAGCCCGCCAGGCAACAGTTGCAGATGGCCCTGGCACTGATCGAGGCCCTGGTCCGCGGTTATCGGCTGGCGCACACGGCCACCCGCCGGGGCAGCCGTTCCGCACGGCTCGCCTCCGCGCGCATCCTGCATTATGGCGGTCTGGCACTGCAGGAAAGCCACTTTACCCACATGACTCCACCACCCGGCCTCTGGGCGCTGCTCCACGAGCACGGCCTGGAGGCGGGACTCCATCGCGCCAGTCTGCGTTACCGACAGCTGCTGCTGGCCGCCGCCAGCAATCCCTGGGGCCTGACGCCGACAGACGTTGTCGGTGTCTATCAGCAGGCCGAACACCTGGCTCGCCACCTGCGGCTGGTCACCACGGACAAGCTCGGTGAAGAGACCCTTGCCGTGGCGGCGAACAGCGATACCGGCCCCATGCCAATGCAGGTTCTCGGGGATCCGGACCAGCGGACGGTCGCGACGGCCGCCATGGATCCGAAACCCCTGCTCCGCGTCATTCGCCGGAAACTGAAGGCGGGTGGGCACGGCTGGCCGTGGGGCCGCCCACTGCCCGAAGACACACTGCGTTGGCTGCGGGCCATCGAGGCCGGGCTGGCGAAATCGGCGCCCAGGCACTACCGGCGCCGCCGGACATCGGGGGAAGCAGAGCTGGTCGCAGGGCTGACCCGCATCCACCGAACGCTCTCCGGGGATCCGGTCACGCCACGGGTGGCGGAATTCCAGGCGCGCACGCCCAGGAGCGTGCACAGCGAGGCCGATGTCTGGAACCTCGTGTTTCCCGCCGAAGAACTGCTCGAGAAGTACGACGTACACGGCGAACAACAAAAGCCGGCCACCGGGCAGGAACCCCCTGCTCCGGAAGCAGCATCCTCCCGCTGGAGCATGGTCGACCGATCGGCGGGTGGCTACCGCGTGCAGGCCGCGGGCGTCGGCGCCGGCTCCTTTAGTGTGGGCGAGCTGATCCTCATCCGGGAACACATCGAGGGCCAGGAACTTGCCTGGGAACTTGGCGTCATGCGCTGGTTGCGGCACCATCGCGGGGAGCAGATGGAAGCGGGAGTGCAGGTGATCTCTCCCTGTCCCGAGCCGGTGCAGGTCCGCGGCGAAGGGGGCACTGGCCACCTGACCGACCCGTTCGGGGCATTGATTACACCGCCAATCCCCCGGCTCGGTATCGCCGCCACGATTCTGATCCCGCCGCTGGAGCTGGCCGTCGGCCGGCCCCTGTGGCTGCAGACGGCGCGCGGGCCCGCACCGCTGACGCTGCGTGAATGCATGGAACGCCAGAGCGGTTACTGCCGCTACACCTTTGCCCGGGACGCCGGCGCCGGCACGGCCGGAGTCTCCTGACAGGCATGCCGCGAACAGACAACGCAACAGGAAGGTTTTCATGAACCGGGACGACGTCGTCCGATTGCTGGTCGCCGAAACATCACTGAACGATGCGGAGATGTTCATCAGCGTGCTCCGCAATGCCGGACATGCGG
>SKYZ01000034.1 GCA_007127625.1 Aquisalimonas sp.
CGCTGGCCGACGCCGCCCGTGAAGGCGGACTGCAGTTCTAACGGAGGCATCAACCGATGGCGATGAACGACAGCAATACCGACGGCCTCCAGGAAAAGCTCATCACGGTGAACCGTGTGGCGAAGGTCGTAAAAGGCGGCCGCCAGTTCGGCTTTACTGCGTTGACCGTGGTCGGCGACGGCGAAGGCCGCGTGGGCTTCGGTTATGGCAAGGCGCGTGAAGTGCCGGCGGCCATCCAGAAGGCCATGGAGAAAGCCCGTGTCAACATGGTGACCGTCAAGCTCGACGGCGGCACGCTGCAGTATCCGATCACCGCCCGGCACGGTGCCAGCAAGGTGTTCATGCAGCCGGCGTCGGAAGGTACCGGGATCATTGCCGGCGGCGCCATGCGCGCGGTGTTCGAGGTCATGGGCGTCCACAACGTCCTGGCGAAGAGTCTTGGTTCCCGCAACCCGATCAACGTGGTGCGGGCAACGGTGAATGGTCTTTCCGCTCTGCGGGCACCCGAAGAGGTCGCCGCCAAGCGTGGCAAGACCGTTGAAGAGATCCAGGGTTGATCATGGCCAAGGAAAAACAGCTCAAGGTAACGCTGCGCCGCAGCGTCAACGGTCGAACCGCCAGGCATCGCGCCTGCGTTTCGGGACTGGGCCTGCGCCGCATGCACCACACGGTGACGGTGGCGGATACCCCCGAGAATCGCGGCATGATCAACAAGGTCGCGTACCTGCTTGAAGTCGAGGAAGCCTGACATGCGCCTGAACAGTCTCAAACCCGTACCCGGGAGCCGCAAGGACCGCATCCGCGTTGGCCGCGGCCTGTCCGCCGGCCAGGGCAAGACTGCCGGCCGCGGTCACAAGGGGCAGCACGCGCGCTCCGGCGGTTACACCAAGGTGGGCTTCGAAGGCGGCCAGATGCCGCTCCAGCGCCGGGTCCCGAAGAGCGGCTTCCGCTCGCGCAAGTCCGGGGTCACGGCGGAAGTGCGCCTGTCCGAGCTCAAGTACGTCGCTGGGGACACCGTGGACCTGGCGACGCTGAAGGCCGCCGACGTGGTCCCTGCGCAGACGCGCAACGCCAAGATCATTGCTTCGGGCAGTGTGGAGAAGGCGGTGACCATCCGGGGTGTCGGCGTGACCAAGGGGGCCCGCGAGGCAATCGAAAAGGCGGGCGGCTCGGTCCAGGACTGACGCCCGATTACCGCATTCCGGCAGGCTGAACCCTAAATGTCGTCACTCGGTGGAATCACCAAACTGACTGAAGTCCGCCAGCGCCTCCTGTTCGTTCTCATGGCGCTGGTGGTCTTTCGTATCGGTACGCACCTGACCATCCCGGGCATCGATCAGGAAGCGATGCAGCGGATGTTCGACCAGCAGGCCGGGACGATCCTGGACATGTTCAACATGTTCTCCGGGGGCGCGCTGGAGCGGTTGTCGATCTTCGCCATCGGCATCATGCCTTACATCTCGTCGGCCATCATCATGCAGTTGCTGACGGCGGTGGTGCCGTATCTCGAGCAGTTGAAAAAGGAAGGTGAGGCCGGCCGGCGCAAGATTACGCAGTACACGCGCTACGGCGCGCTAGGTCTGGCGACGGTGCAGGGTTTCGGTGTCTCCGTGGCACTGCAGAACCAGGGTGTGACCCACGCGGGCGCTGCGGCCGGGTTCGACCCGGCATTCGCCTTCACCGCCACGGTGACCCTGGCGACGGGGACCATGTTCCTGATGTGGCTTGGTGAACAGATCACCGAACGCGGTATCGGTAACGGGATCTCCATTATCATCTTCGGTGGCATCGTCGCCGGCCTGCCAGGGGCGATCGGCGGCACGCTGGAGCTCGCCCGGACCGGCGAACTGAGCATGCTGCTGGTGCTGGTCCTGGTCGTTGGGATGCTGATGGTGATGGCGTTCGTGGTGTTCGTCGAACGCGGTCAGCGGCGCATCACGGTGAATTACGCCAAGCGGCAGCAGGGACGGAAGATGGTGCAGGGGCAGAGTACGCATCTGCCGCTGAAGCTGAACATGGCCGGGGTGATCCCGCCCATTTTCGCCTCCAGCATCATCCTGTTCCCGGCGACCCTGGGAACCTGGTTCAGTGATCCGGAAGGCACGGGCCTGATCGCCCAGCTCGCGCAGACGCTGCGGCCGGGTGAACCGCTGTATGTGATGTTCTACGCCACGGCGATCATATTCTTCTGCTTCTTCTACACGGCCCTGGTGTTCAACTCGCGGGATACCGCCGACAATCTGAAGAAGTCGGGTGCGTTCATCCCGGGGATCCGGCCGGGGCAGCAGACTGCGAAGTACATCGACGGGGTCATGACCCGCCTGACGGCGGCCGGGGCGGTCTATATCACCGCGGTCTGCCTGCTGCCGGAGTTCCTGATTCTGTACTGGAACGTGCCGTTCTACTTCGGCGGGACGTCGCTGCTGATCATTGTCATCGTGGTCATGGACTTCATGGCACAGCTGCAGTCGCACCTGGTGTCGCACCAGTACGAACCGCTGATGAAGAAGTCGAACCTGAAGTCGTTCGGTCGCTCCGGTGCGCCCCGCTGATCGGGGCCGGAGTCGGAGGCGGCCAGGGGACGCATTCTCGCGACGAATCTGATATAGTACGCGCCCTTCGCGTGGGCGGGCTGATTTTTGGAGAACGATCATGAAGGTACGCGCTTCGGTCAAGAAGATCTGCAGGAACTGCAAGATCATCCGTCGCGGCGGCACGGTGCGGGTGATCTGCACGGAGCCGCGGCACAAGCAGCGGCAGGGGTAACCCCGCGCTTGAAGGCAGACTGGTTCATTCGCTAACATTGCGGGTTTTCCGCACAAATCAGGAGTGTCATCCATGGCGCGTATTGCTGGCGTCAATATCCCGGACAACAAGCACACTGTGATTGCTCTGACGTACATCTACGGCATCGGTCGGTCGACTGCTGCAGAGATCTGCAAGGAGACCGGGATCGCCGAGGATCGCAAGATCCGGGATCTGGCCGAGCACGAGGTCGAGGCCCTGCGCAGTGCCATCGGCGGCAACGAGTTGCTGGTCGAGGGTGATCTGCGGCGCAAGGTCGCCATGGATATCAAGCGGCTGATGGATCTTGGCTGCTACCGGGGTATCCGGCACCGCCGGGGCATGCCGGTACGTGGCCAGCAGACACAGACCAACGCCCGCACCCGCAAGGGGCCGCGTCGGGCGGTGCGGAAGTAAACAACGTTCGAGGCCGGCATTGCCGACGTCCAGGAGCTGGGATTCATCGCTATGGCGAAAGGTGCAACCCGAACGCGGAAACGCGTCACGAAAACCGTTGTTGACGGCATCGCGCAC
>SKYZ01000488.1 GCA_007127625.1 Aquisalimonas sp.
GCGCGGCCTCGTGCAGATCCAGCTCGCGGATCAACTCGCCGCGCTCGTCCAGCAGGGCGTCGCCCTCGGTGAGGTAGATCAGCTTGTCGGCGCCCAGAGCCGTGGCCACACTCAGGGCCACGTCCTCCGCGACCATGTTGAACACCTCCCCGGTGGGCGAGTAGCCCAGTGGTGAGACCAGCACCACGTTGCCGTCCGCCAGGCGCTCCTGGATGCCGGCGGCGTCCACCCGGCGCACCTCGCCGGTGTGCTGGTAATCCACACCGTCGCGCACACCCAGGGGTTTGGCAGTGACGAAATTCCCCGAGGCGACGCGCAGCCGGAAACCCGCCATGGGGGAGTTGGCAACGCCCATGGAGAGCAGCGCCTCGATCTCCACCCGCAGCGCGCCCACGGCTTCCTTCAGGCACTCCAGGGCCAGCGCGTCGGTAACGCGGTAGCCGTCTTCATAACGCACCTGACCGCCGCGCTCGCGCAGGCGCCGCTCCACCTGCGGCCGCGCCCCCGGAACCAGCACCACGCGCACGCCCAGACTGTTCAGCAGGGCGACGTCGTGCAGCAGTGCCGGCGCCTGGTCACTCCCCAGGGCCTCGCCGCCGACGCTGACCACCACGGTGCGCCCCCGGTGGGCGTTGATGTACGGCGCACTGCGCCGGAACCAGGCCACGTAGGCGCCGTCGTCATGCGCCATGATTCGCCACTCCCCCGCTTTCGATGCAGAACTGCCGCACCAGCCGCTTGAGCAGGTCCACCGTGGGCTCCAGGCGATCGACCGCCAGGAACTCGTCGGGCTGGTGGGCCTGGGCGATGTCCCCCGGCCCCATGACCACCACGTCCATCCCGAGATCACGCAGGTAGGGCCCTTCGGTGCCGAAGGGCACTGCCCGCGCCTCCGAGCCGGTGAGCGCTTCGGCGGCCCGCACGATGGCAGCCTCGCGGGGTGTCTCCATGGCGGGCAACCCCGGGAACAGGGACTCCATGCTCAGCTCCAGGCCGGTCTCGCCGAGCACTCGCGGCAGCCGCTGTGCCAGCACGCCGCGGAGATCAACCAGGCTCATGCCCGGCAGCGGCCGGATATCGATGTGCAGCTCGCAGTGGGCACAGATGCGGTTCGGGTTATCGCCGCCGTGGATGTAGCCGAGATTCATGGTGGGCACCGGCACGTCGAAGCGCTTGTCCACGTTGCGGGACTGCAGCTGCTGCCGCCACGCCAGCAGATCGCTGAGGACCCGGTGCATGCCCTCCAGGGCGCTGTTGCCGAAGGCCGGATCGCTGGAATGGCCGGAGCGACCGCGCACCCGGATGGCCTCCATCATCACGCCCTTGTGCACATGCACCGGCTGCAGGTTGGTGGGCTCGCCGATGACCGCGTGCCGGCCCAGCCGCCGCTCCGCCTCCACCAGCGCCTTGGCCCCGCCCATGCCGCTCTCCTCGTCGGCGGTGGCCAGTACCACCAGGGGCGCCTTGAGATCGCTGGCACGGAACTCTCGGACGGCCTCCACAACCAGGGCCAGGAAGGATTTCATGTCGCTGGTGCCCAGCCCGTACAGTCGACCGTCACGCTGCGACAGCACGAAGGGGTCGGACGACCAGCCGGTGTCATCGAAGGGCACCGTATCCGTATGGCCCGCCAGCACCAGCCCGCCCTCGCCGCGACCCAGGGTGGCGATGAGGTTCGCCTTGTCATCGGCGCCCGGCACCGCCTGGATCTCGATGGCAAACCCCAGCGCCTCCAGCCATTCCGCCAGCCGCTCCACCACGGCGCGGTTCCCCTGATCCAGGGCCGGATTGACGCTGCTCACCGACGGGATCGCGATCAACTCCTCGATCATCTGCATGAGCCGCGGGGGCTGCTGGGTCATGGCGCTACTCCTGGGTTCACGCGAAAACGACGCAAGGGGCGACGGCCCGAAAGGCGCGCCCGTGGTACCGGTGGATTCTGGATAAACGCAGACGATTGGGCAACTCGCCGCGACCGGCGGGCCGCGGCAAACCACCGTCGGTAAACACCGATGACGGCGTGCTTGTGTCCCACGGGTGCGCCGTGGGACACCATGGGTCAGAGTCCGCCGCTGCCCCAGCTCGAGCGGCGTCGCCAGCGGATGCGCGGCAGGATCAGGCCGGCGAGAACACCGGCACCGAGCACCGATGCACCGACAATGAACCAGCGCTGATCATCGCGCTCGCGCAGGCGCTCCCGCTCGTGCTCGAGATCCTGGATCGTGCGCTGCAGGTCGATGACCTCCTTCTTGAGCTCCTCGTTCTCGTCGTAGAGATCGAGCCCCTGCTCGGCGCGCTCCATGCGTTGCTCCATGGTTTCGCGCTGGCTCTCGCTTTCGTTCAGGCGCGCTTCCAGGTCTTCCACCCGCTCTCGCGCCTGCTCCAGGTTCGCGGACAGTTCCTGGTTCTCCTGCTGAACGCTCTCCAGCGCGCTCTGCGCCCGGGTCAGGCGTGCCCGCGCACTGGGCTGATCCGACAGCAGACGCGTCAACACCCAGCCCTCAAGGCCGTCGGGAAGACGCACCTGCGACCAGCCGCTATCCTGATCAAGCACCTGCACCCGCGTCCCCGCCGGCACCATGCGCTCGATCCGGAACTGGTTACCCGGTCCCGCGCGCAGATCCAGCGCCAGCTCGTCGCTGATGAACCGCTCCTGCTGCGCCAGGGCCACGGCGGGCAACAGGCACAACAGCAGAACAATGATGGCGCACACTCTCGCGACAGCAGCCAAGAACAGATCTCCACTTTACAGAGGGGCCCGAGAGGCCATGAAAGGCCGGAAAGGGGCAAGTATTCTATCGGCGACGCCCGCGGCAACAATCTGACGCCGTCCGGCAACAGCCGACCAATGACCGATAACCCGGACTTAACAACCATCCGGGTTATCACAAGACCACCCCACAGTGTACCAGCGTCCCCCGTGACTGCATCGAAACACGCGCCGGACTGGTAGAATTCCGCGCCTGACTCACCACAACGGACTGCCCGGAGAAACGCCATGGCGGACACACGCCCCTCTCTCTTCCTCAAGCGTGGCGAAGAGCGCCGCCTGCGCGCCGGCCATCTCTGGGTCTTCAGCAACGAGGTGGACATCCAGCGCTCGCCCCTCAAGGACTTCGCTCCCGGCGCCGACGCCATCCTGCGCGACCACGGCGGCCAGGCCATCGGCAGCGTCTACGTGAACCCGCACTCGCTGATCAGCGCCCGCCTGATCAGCCGCGACGCGGAGCGCGCCCTGGACGAATCCCTTCTGGTGCACCGGTTGAACATGGCCATGGCCCTGCGCCAGGCCCATTTCGACGAACCGTATTACC
>SKYZ01000340.1 GCA_007127625.1 Aquisalimonas sp.
AATCCGGCACTGGCTCAGACCACCTGGCCCAGCTGGAAGATGGGCAGGTACATGGCGATGACGAGGCCGCCGACAAGAACGCCGAGAACGGCCATGATCAGCGGCTCCAGCAGGCTGCTGAGGCTGTCGATCTGGTTGTCCACCTCTTCCTCGTAGAAATCGGCGACCTTGGACAGCATGGTGTCCAGGGAGCCGGACTCTTCGCCAATGGCGGCCATCTGAACCACCATGTGCGGGAACAGATTGGACAACCGCATGGTGACGTTGAGCTGCTGTCCGGAAGCGACGTTGTCCTTCATCTCCAGGATGGCGTCTTCATAGACGGTGTTGCCGCAAGCCCCGGCAACGGATTCCAGGGCCTCCACCAGCGGCACCCCGGCGGCGAACATGGTTGACAGCGTGCGACCAAAGCGGGCGGTGGCGGCCTTGTCCAGGATCGGACCGACAATGGGCAGCTTCAGCAGCACGCGGTCGAGGAAGCGTCTGAACTTCGGTGATCGTCGGTGGACCGCCACGAAGGCCACCACGGCACCGAGGATGCCGCCGAAGATGAGGTACCAGTAGGTCTGGAATAGGTCCGAGAGGTTGATGACGAATTGCGTGAACACCGGCAGATCGGCGCCGAAGCTCTGGAACATGTTCTGGAACTCGGGCACCACGAAGATCAGCAGGATGGCCGTGACGATAAAGGCCACCACGATCACCGCCGAGGGGTAGAACATGGCCTTGCGGATCTTCTTCTTGATGGATTCCGTTTTTTCCAGGTAGGTGGCCAGCTTGTCCAGCAGGGTGTCCAGGACACCCGCCGATTCGCCGGCTTCCACCAGGTTGCAGAACAGATCGCCGAAGTGGCGCGGGTGCTTGCGCAGTGTCTCGCTGAGGTTGGTGCCGCCTTCGACGTCGGCCTTGATGTCCTGGATCAGCTCGCGCATGGAGGGGTTCTGGTGCCCCTGGGCCATGATGTCCAGGCCCTGGACCAGGGGCACGCCGGCGCTCATCATGGTCGCCAGCTGGCGGCTGAATATCGCGATATCGCCGGGCTCGATCTTCTTCTTGCGCTGGCCCAGGCTGGAAAGCGCGGATTTCTTGCGCACGCTCTTGGGCTGAATTCCCAGCCGGCGCAGTTCCGCCTTCATCATGGTGACATTGGAGGCCTTGTTCTCGCCCTTGACCCGCTCGCCACGATTGTCGACCCCTTGCCAGGTGAACGTCGGCTGCTGTTTTGCCGCTTTCTGTGCCATCGTCTCTAGTCCTTGGTGACGCGGTTGATCTCATCCAGGCTGGTAACACCCTGCATGACCTTCATGAGCCCGGAGCGGCGCAGATCATTGATGCCCTCCCTGGCGGCCTGTTCTTCCAGCTGCATGGCATTGCCGCCTTCCATGATGATCCGGCCCATGGCCTCGGAGACCGGCATGACCTGGTAGATCCCCACGCGACCCTTGTAGCCCTGGGTGCATTGGTCGCAGCCCACCGGGCCAAAAACCTGGAGCTCTTTCACGTCCTCGTCGGTGAAGCCCTCGTCCTTCAGGGTTTCCTTGGGGATGTCCAGGGGCGTCTTGCAGTTGCTGCACAGGCGCCGGGCGAGCCGCTGGGCGATGATCAGGTGCACCGACGAAGCAATGTTGTACGACGGCACACCCATGTTCATCAGGCGCGTGAGGGTCTGCGGCGCATCGTTGGTATGCAGTGTGGACAAGACCAGGTGACCGGTCTGGGCCGCCTTGATCGCGATCTCGGCGGTCTCCAGGTCACGAATCTCACCGACCATGACGATGTCCGGGTCCTGACGCAGGAAGGCGCGCAGGGCGGCGGCAAAGGTCAGCCCCGCCTTGGGGTTCATGTTCACCTGGTTGATGCCCGGCAGGTTGATTTCCACCGGGTCCTCACAGGTCGAGATGTTGCGGTCGTCGGTGTTGAGGATGTTCAGCGCCGTGTACAGGGACACCGTCTTGCCGCTGCCGGTGGGGCCCGTGACCAGCACCATGCCGTAGGGCTTGTGGATCGCATTCATGAAGCGATCCTTCTGCTCGGGCTCGTAGCCGAGCTTGTCGATGCCGAGCATGGCGCTGTTCGGGTCGAGGATACGCAGCACGATCTTCTCGCCGAACAGGGTCGGACAGCTGCTGACACGGAAGTCGATGGCGCGGCTCTTCGACAGGTTCATCTTAATGCGCCCGTCCTGGGGCACACGCCGCTCGGCAATGTCCATGCGCGACATCACCTTAAGCCGGGCGGAAATGCGCGGCGCCAGGCCCAGCGGCGGGCTGGCCACGGTGTGCAGCATGCCGTCCTGGCGGAAGCGAACACGGTACTTCTTCTCGTAGGGCTCGAAGTGGATGTCCGAGGCGCCCTTGTTGATCGCGTCCACCAGCACCTTGTTGACGAAACGCACCACCGGGGCATCGTCGGCATCGGCCTCGGAGGCGTCCGTGGCGGTGTCGTCGTCGTCTCCGCTGGTGACCTGGACGTTCTCCAGGTCACCGTCGAGGTCCTCGTCGCCCATGCCGAAGTTGCTGTCGGCTGCATCCAGGGCCTTCTCGATGGCGCGCTGCAGCTTGTCGTACTCCACCAGGACGGGTTCGGTAGTCAGCCCGGTGTGAAACTTGAACTCGTCCAGCGCGTCCAGGTTGGTGGCATCGGTGACGGCGACAAACAGCCGCTTGCCTCGCTTGACCAGGGGCAGCACCTGGTGGTGGCGAATGAGCTTTTCCTTGACCAGCTTGACCACCGCCGAGTCCGGCTCCATGGCGTCCAGATCCATGAGCGGGACGCCGAACTCCGCGGCACCGGCATGCGCCAGGTCACGGGCGCTGACCAGTCCGTTCTCCACCAGGCGGTTGACCAGGGGGTCGCGGGCCTTGCGGGCTGCCTCGATAGCCCCGCGCGCGTCCTCGTCCTGGATGAGTCCGTCGCGGACCAGTCGTCCGGCCAGGCCACTGAGTTTCATGGTGGGATTCGCGGTTGCCATTGCTCGGGAGTCTGTCGTTCCGTTCACGGGCCGGGCCGTCCTTGTACGGACAACCGGGCAACAGTGTCATGTCACTTCAGCAGGCGATTCGTAAGGCGAAGGGAGGCCTTCCAGGCGCCCGTCGTGTCGTTATCATTGGTGCGTCCTTGCTGACACGGGACTATAAACGAAGCCTGCGCGCATTAAAAACCTAGCACTTGGCGCGTGTCGCTGATGCGACACAGTTCCGGTTATGGATCGAAGAGTCCGTCACGGCTGGAGCCGTGACGGACGGCGATGGCGAGGGCTGCCGGTTCAGTCGGTTTCAGGCAGCAGGCCGGCTTCGTTCAGCGTGGCGCGA
>SKYZ01000017.1 GCA_007127625.1 Aquisalimonas sp.
CAGGCGTCGACAGGCCGCTGGCCATCTCGCGATGCGTCTGGGATTCGGTGGTACGCGCACCGATGGCCGTCCACGTGATCAGGTCGGAGATGTACTGCGGCGTGATCGGGTCCAGGGCCTCGGTGGCGGTGGGCAGGCCCATCTCGGCGAACTCCAGCAGCAGCTGACGGGCATTGTAGAGGCCCTCGTCGATGCGGAAGGAGTCGTCCATGTGCGGGTCGTTGATGAAGCCCTTCCAGCCCACCGTGGTCCGCGGCTTCTCGAAATACACCCGCATGATCACCAGTACCGCGTCGCTGACCTCGTCGGCCAGGCGCTTGAGGCGACGGGCATAATCCCGCGCCGCCTCCGTGTCGTGAATGGAGCACGGCCCCACCACCAGAAACACGCGGGGGTCGCGGCGATCGAGGATCTGCTCCACCTGCCGGCGGCCGGCGAGCACGGTCTCCCGCGCCGCCTCCGTGAGGGGCAGACGGGCATGGATTTCCTCGGGGGTTGGCAGCAGTTCCTGCGCCAGGACGTTGACGTTGTCAATCGAGCCGTTGCCGGCAGCCGGATCAACCATAGGGGATTCACCTGGTTCCGATTCAGAGCCGCTCATGGTAGCGACACGAAGTCCGCTTGGCTATGCCGCGGAGGCGTCGCTCAAGCGGCCGCGAGCCGCACCCTGCAGGAAAACACGGACACCCCCCTGGTCGGCGTCCACCAGCACCTGCCGCACCTCGGGCCGCGCCGGGACCTCGAACAGGGCATCCAGCAGCAGCCACTCCACTTCGGAACGCAAGCCGCGGGCGCCGCACCCCCGCCGAAGAGCAGCGGCCGCGATGGCGTCCAGGGCCCCCGGCGTCACCTCCAGATCGCAGTCATCCATGGCCAGCAGCGCCCGCATCTGCCGCAGCGGCGCATCGGGTGCCTCGCTGAGCAGCCGGCACAGCTCGGCCTGTTCCAGCGGGCGCAGTGGCACATGCACCGGAAAACGGCCGATGAACTCCGGAATCAGCCCATGCCCCAGCAACCAGGCATCGTCCACCAGCGGTCGACCGCCGGCCTCACCGCTGGACACCGGGGCCGCCCCGCGGAATGCCCCGCCGGCGACGAACAGCAGCTCGCTGGTATCCACCACCACGGTACGCCCTCCCGGCGCGGGAACGCTCACGCGACGCCCGTCGAGCACCTGCAGCAGGGCCTGTTGAACCGCCCGTCCCCGGTCATCGCCGTCGTCGCCGCCGAGCTTGTCCACCTCGTCGATGTAGACGATGCCCCGCGCCGCGCAGGCCGGGTCCCAGTCGCAGTCACGCAGCACGGGCTGGAGGACGCCCTCGACTCCGGCACCCTGAACCCCCGTGGGCGTCAGGACGGTGGCATCGACCACGCCGAAGGGCACGTCCAGGCATCGCGCCAGGGTCTCCAGAAGGTGGGTCTTGCCGCTTCCGGGGGGGCCGCTCAGCAGCAGATTGGTCTTGCCCGGCGCCTGCTCGCTTCCGTGCATGCCGCGCCATGCCAGACGCTTGTAGTGATTGTGGACCTGCACCGCCAGGACCCGCTTGGCGTGACCCTGCCCCAGCACCCGCTGGTCCAGCCAGGCGCGAATACGCGCCGGTGACGGCAGTCCGCGCACCCGGTCACGCAACCTCTCGCTGCGATGGACCTCCAGCTCGTCGCGGAGTACGGCAGCACAGTCGTTGCACATCGCCGCCTCATGACCGGCCACGAAACCCTCCACGGCCTCCGCATCCCGGCGGCAGAACGCGCAGATCTCGAAACGCAACAGGAAGTCACGTGCGCGCAGCGCAGACAGATCCATGGGCACCCTCCCGGCTCACCAACGACGAAGGCCCGTTCCGGGACCGACGCCTCTGGCCTTGTTGAACGGCAGCCGCGCGGGTTTCTTTAATCCAGCCCGGGACGACGCACCGGAGACAGCCGCCGACGGGGCGCGCTATGATGGGAATCTGCCCACAACGCAACGAGAGCGTCATGTCCGTCGATCGCAAACTGCTGGAGATTCTCTGCTGCCCGGTAACCAAGATTCCGGTGGAGCCCCTGCCACGGGAGCGACTCGAGGCCCTCAATGCCCTCATCCAGGAGGGGCAGGCGCACTACCAGGACGGCACCCCGGTCACGGAACCGGTCCGGGAAGCGCTGATCACCGAGAATGGCGAGCGCATCTACCTGGTGGATGACGGCATCCCGGTGATGCTGGAGGAGCGCGCCCTGACCGCCCGAGGCCTCGGCTGGATCTGATGACCCTGGACGAACTCCTGCGGGAAGGGCGCGGGCAGCTGCCCCACCGCGAGGCCGACTGGCTGCTTGAGCACACAACCGGCCTGTCCACCCCGGAACTGCGGGCGCACAGCGACCGGCACGCTGATGGCGACGAGGTCGCCCGCTTCCGGGATCTCGTGCAGCGCCGGGCCGGCGGCGCACCCCTGGCCCACCTGCTCGGTACCCAGCCCTTTCGCCAGCTGGAGCTGGAGGTGAATGCCAGTGTGCTCATCCCGCGGCCGGAAACCGAAGAACTGGTGGACCAAGTGCTGGCGCTGATGCCCGCGGAAGGGCGCATCACCGCCCTGGATCTGGGCACCGGCAGCGGCGCCATCGCCCTGGCCCTGGCGGCGGATCGGCCACGCTGGTCCATCACCGCGGTGGAATCCAGTCCCGCTGCCCTGGCGGTCGCCCGCGGCAACGGCAAGCGCCTCCAGCTGAAGGTGGAGTGGCTGGCGGGCGACTGGTTTGCGCCGGTGGGTCATCGCCGCTTCGATGTCATCGTCAGCAATCCTCCCTACGTCAACGACGACGATCCCGACCTGGCTCGGGATGTCGCGACCCACGAGCCCCGGGAGGCCCTGCTGGCCGGGCCGGATGGGCTGGACGCCATTCGCACCATCACCGCAAAGGCCCCGCACCACCTCACGGACGGCGGCTGGTTGATCATCGAGCATGGGTATCGCCAGGCCGAGGGCGTGCGTGAGCTCATGGGCGCCACCGGTTTGGCGCGGATCACGAGCCGCCGAGACCACGCCGGACACCACCGTTTCACCGCGGCACGACACCAGGAGACCCACAGTGGATGACGCCGGATTGCTGCGCTACAGCCGCCAGATCATGCTGCCGGAGGTGGACATGGCGGGGCAGGAAGCCATCGCCGGCGCCCGGCTGCTCATCATCGGCATGGGCGGGCTGGGCTCGCCGGCGGCCCTCTACCTGGCGGCGGCCGGGGTCGGCGAACTGACCCTGGCCGATCATGACCACGTGGATCTCACCAACCTGCAGCGCCAGATCCTGCACGGCACCGCGGACC
>SKYZ01000181.1 GCA_007127625.1 Aquisalimonas sp.
ATGCACGGCGTTTTCTGCTCCGCATCCACGCCCGCCAGCCATCACCTCATCTATTCCGGCGCATGGCAACGGTGGCCAGTGACCGTCCCTACACGGACAGTAACGGCGAGCCGTTGCCCTTGCGGGAATGGTGCCAGAAGCTTGCGGAGGAGACCGCGGATCCTCCGCGTCCGGGGCTGGATTCGCCGGACGGACACCGCCGGGCGGTCATCACCGGGCTCCGGGAGCTGGCCACGGACCCGGGCGCTCCGGCTGGGGGTATCCGTGCCCTGCTGTCGCTGGTGGGGCGGGCCGGAACGACCGCGGGCGCTCCACCGGGCACTGTCGTCGGCCTGCTGCGCTACCTTGGTGCGCCGGCCGGTGCCGACGGGCTGCCGGAGGACGCGATCGACAGCTCTCATGGTGAACTGCTGACCCTGTCGGAGCTTCTGGAGGCCGGGGCGTGGCGCGAACCTCACCGCTCCCGGGAGGCGGCGGCCAGCCTCGATCACCGGCTGGCCGAGCTGGAACAACTCCTGGAGCCCTTGTTGCCTCCAAGCGAAGCCACTCTGCTCCGCGACGCCTGCGACGCGCTGCGTCGATATTCGCGGGCCTGGCTGGAAGGACTCGATGCCGTGGCCGGGGCCACGCTGCACACGGATGACACGCCCGAGCAGTGGTCGGCGGCGCTGGCATCCATTCCCTCCGAGATCCCCATCTCGCTGCGTCCCCCGCTGCTGCTGGAGATCTGGAACAGTCTCCACACCGACACGCAGCGGCCCATCCTGCTGCTGCGGTGGGCCACCGAGGGGCTTGATCACCACTCACTGCCCGAGGTTATCGACGCCCTGGCGCTGCGCTGGCGGGGGCTGCTGGAACACGCCATGTCCTCGGGAGCCACCGGCAACGTCCACATGCTCATGCGGGACCCGCTGTTCGCACCGCTGCGCGAACGCATCAACGACCCGGACCTGGGCCGCCAGCTACGCCAGTGGCACTTCGACCGCTTGCAGCCCCTGCGCGGTGTCACCTCCGGCCACCGTGTCGGCGGCTCCGCCAGCACCGTGTCCGGTCTGGCCGGTTTCCTGGGACATTTCGCCGCCGTGTGGATCGGTCTGCTGGTGGGCGCCATCCTGATGCTGGATTTCGGTGACGCCTGGCGCGAAATGGCTGCCGGCGGTGACACGCGTGGCATTGCCATCACCTTCCTGCTCGGCGCCGGTGGTACCGCCGCCTACCTCATGGCCAATCTTCGGGGCAAGGTACGGCGTGGCCCGGAAGAAGCGGCGCTGTCTTTCTGGTTGGCACAGCTCGGCCGTGTCACCGTCTTCCTGAGCCTGTGCCTGGTCTATACCCTGCTGGTCACCGGTGGCCTCTGGCTGCTGCTCTCGGGCACCGACGAGGTTGTTCACGGCACCATGGCCCTGGGGCATATCGCCGTCTGGGCAGGATTCGCGCTATTCGCGGGAACGTTCTTCGGCCTGGTTGCCAAGGACATCTGATTCCCGGCGGTCCAGACGATCAAGCAGTCGCTGCTGGTAGGCAGGATCCGTCGTCAGCATGCTGAGGCCACGCCCCCGCTTCTCGGCGAGTTGCATGCGCAGCACCTCCAGGCGACGGCGGGCATCGCTACGGCCAGCCTGATCCTCCACCGGCAACTGCTCAAGCAGTTCCTCCACCGTGTTGATCTCCCGCTGCAGCTGCATCTCCGGCGGAATGAAGCCCGCGTTCTTCAGCAACCTGTAACCAGCGCGCAGGTGCTCCGGCACCATGGCATCGTCGTCCAGCGTCTGGCGCCGCCCGACACCCGGAAGATTGTCCAGCTCACCGCGATCCCGCGCCTCGGCGACGCGCTGCTCCGCGATCTCGTCCAGCAGCGACATATTGCCTCCACACGATGGCTGCCTGGTTGAGCGTAACACTGCGGCGTCAAGAGATGCTTGCATTTGTCCGATATTGGACTATCATGGTTTGCACATTTCCTGGAGGCATCATGAAACACACCGACGTTGCTGCCAAACCCACCTACATGCGGCTCCTGCGGGAACTCGTGCAGGCCTATCAGGCCTTCGAGGCGTATACGATGCCCCATATCAAGTCGTGGGGTCTGACGCCCGCCCAGTTCGACGTGATCGCAACCCTGGGCAATACCGAGGGGATGACTTTCCGTGAACTCGGGGAGCGCACCCTGATCTACAAAACCACTCTCACCAGCGTGGTCGACCGACTTCAGGAGCGCGGACTGGTGGAGCGCCGCCCCTCGACAACGGATCGCCGCAGCACGCTGGCAGTGCTCACCGCTCAGGGGGATGCACTATTCCAGGAGGCGTTCCAGGACCATACCGAGCATCTGCGACGCCGACTGGAACGCCTGTCGGAGGATGAAATGGAGGAGGCCATTACACAGTTGCGACGGGTAAGGGAAACCTTCAGCTGACGAAACCGCGGGGGTTGCCCCGCATTTTTGCGACCTATTAGTTCGATTTCGGACTAACACCGTGAGGTGCATCATGAAAGTACTCATCGTTTACTACAGCACGTTCGGCAATGTTCTCGACATGGCCCGCCTGGTGGCGGAAGGCGTGAAAACCGTCCCCGGTGCCGAGCCGGTGATCCGCACCGTGCCGGAACTCATGCCCGAGGAGGTCATCAACGGCAACGAGGGCATGAAGGCCGGGCGTGACAAGCAGAAGGACATTCCCCTGGTCACCGACGAGGATTTCCGCGAAGCAGGCGCGATCGCCTTCGGCACGCCCACGCGCTTTGGCAACATGGCGTCACAGCTCAAGAACCGTATCGACCAGGTCAGCGCCCTCTGGATGGAAGGCGTGTTCGAGGACAAGCCGGCCGGCATGTTCGTCTCCACGGCCAGTCTCCACGGCGGGCAGGAGGCCACCATCACCTCCAGCCTGGGGCCGCTCATGCACCTGGGCATGATCCCGGTGGGTGTCCCCTATTCCACCCAGGAGCTGTTCACCACCCAGGGTGGCGGCTCGCCCTACGGCCCCGGACACATCGCCGGCGGCAACAATGATCGCGAGATCGACAACGAGGAAGCGGCGATCTGCCGGACCCTTGGCGCGCGTCTGGCGCGGATCGGCATGAAGCTGCAGGGCTGAGCACCGGCCTGCCCGGGTGTCGGTGCCCTGCCGATACCCGTGCCTCATGGGCTCCGCAGCGCGCCACGCGTATCATGGACGGACGTTGCAGCCGAGCACGTGAGGTATCCGATTGAACCAGACCGACACCCTGGTGGCAGGCCAGGGGCTGGCCGGAAGTCTGTTGGCGATGATGCTTGCAGACCGCGGCATCGATGTACACGTTGTGGCCCCGGGACCAGAAGGGAGCGCCACCGCGGCGGCGGCCGGCATTCTCAGCCCCTTCACTGGCCCACGCTATCAGGCGCCGACACGCCTGCCGGAGCTTCTGGGTACTGCTCGCTCCACCTATCAGGCGCTGGAAGACACCCTTGACTGCTCACTGTTCACGCCGCAGCCGATCTGGCGCGTGCTGCAGGCTCCGGAGGAGATCCGGCAGATCAAACGGCGCCAGGACGAGCATGCCGCCGGCGCATACCTGGCTTCTCCCACCCACGAAGGATTGCCCGACGGGGTGACCGCACCCTACGGCGCCACCTGCATGCGCGACGGTGGGCACGTGGCCCTGGGCCGGTTGCAGGAGAGGGTTCGTCGCCACCTGCGTGCCGCCGGGCGGCTCCTTGATGACACGCTGGCACCCGACGCAGTGGTGTTCGAGGGTGAGAGCACCGTGCGCTGGAAGCAGTGGCGCGCACGCCGGATCATCTTCTGCGACGGCGCCGGGGCATTCAGCAACCCGTGGTGGCAGCATCTGCCCTGGCGACGTTCCCGTGGCGAGAGCCTGACCATTGCCGCCGAGGCGCCCCGGGGGCTCCCGGAGGTCATCATCACCGGCGGCAAGTCCCTGGTCCCCCTGGAGGACGGAACCCACCGGCTCGGGGCGACCTACGAACGCGACCAGGAGGTGGGCCAACCCACCGAGGCGGCGCGGCAGGAACTGCTGGCTGCCCTGCCACGCCTGCTTCGGGAGCCTCCCCCCGTGCGGGTGCTGCGCGGGCACGCCGGCATACGCCCGGGATCGCACCCGGGGCCGCCGTTTATCGGCCTGCACCCGGAAGACGGGCGCATTGGCATTCTCAACGGGCTGGGGTCGCGGGGAACACTCCTGGGCCCGTGGCATGCAGCCCGCCTGGCCGACCACATCGCGTTCGGGGTGCCCCTTCCTGCGGACGCCGACGTGCGCCAACGCCGGGATCTCCCATGACCCGCCGACCACCGCTGACAGCCCGGGTTCACGAACTCCTGAGCAGCGTGCTGCGCCACGGCGACACCGCCGTCGACGCCACCGCGGGCAACGGCCTGGACACGCTGTTCCTGTGTCGCGCCGTTGGCGTGGATGGCCATGTTTACGCCCTGGACCTGCAGGCGGCCGCCCTGGATGCGACCCGGCGCCGGCTCCATGCCGCCGGCATGCTGGCCCGGACCCGGCTGATACAGGCGGATCACGCCGAGCTGCTCGCCGTCCTTGGCCACGAACTCCAGGGCCGGGTGCGGGCGGTCACGTTCAACCTGGGATATCTGCCGGGCAGCGACCGGGAGGTGGTCACCTCGGCGGCATCCACGGTGCCCGCGCTTCGGCAGGCGAGCACGCTGCTGATGCCCGGGGGACGCATGTCCATCCTGGCCTATACCGGGCATCCGGGCGGTCATCTGGAGGCGCGCGCCGTGGAGGAGTGGGCGAACGCCTTGGGTCGGCCGTTCCTGGTGCGTGAGGTCCGGCCACCCGGAACACCGGAGGCGGCACCCCGCCTTTTGGTGGTGGACAGGTAAGGTTGGTCACTGATGGTGACCCCACCGATCGGCGGCGGCCACCTCGTCACCAGGCCACCGCCGCCGTGCGGTCACTTCGCGGCGTCGCGCCGCTGCTTGCGCACCTTCGACGCCTTCGGCCGCGTCTTGCCGTAGCTGCCGCGCGCGATTTTGCCGCGACGCGAGCGCTGATCACCTCGTGCCATGCTTCGTCTCCTTGCCATCAAACAGTGGAACCGGGAATGGTAAAGTGCGGGACTGGTGAACGAAAGCCATTCCACGCTTGAACAGAGACAATCCGGACGCCCATGCACCACGAATCACTGGCCATCCGCACCGACGGGCGCGGTCTCATCGACATTACCGGGGAAGTCAGTCGCAGGGTCACGCAGAGCGGCATCAGGACGGGCCTCTGCCACGTTTTCATCCACCACACCAGTGCGTCGCTGCTGATCCAGGAGAATGCCGACCCCTCCGTGCAGCGCGATCTGGAGCGCATCCTCGCGCGCCTGATACCCGACGGCGACCCCTTGTTCGAACACGACATGGAAGGGCCGGACGACATGCCCGCCCATGTACGCAGTGCCATCACCCAGACCACGCTCACCGTTCCGGTCACTGACGGTCGCCTGGCGCTGGGTACCTGGCAGGGCATCTACCTGTGGGAGCACCGCCACCGTCCTCACCGGCGCAATCTCACGGTCACCCTGCAGGGCAACTGACTCCCGGGACGGACCGTCTACCAGGGAATGGGCTTGCCGTCCCAGGCGAGAAAGCTTCCGGAATCCTCCGGTCCCAGTCCACTGATGACCTGAAACAGTTGTTCAACCGTATATTCCGTGCTGAACAGTTTGCCCTCGGGCACTCGTGACTGGAACGGCGCCGAAAGCCCGGTATCGGTGGTTCCCGGATGCAGCGCCACGCATACCAACTGCCGGGACCGGCGCGCGAGCTCGACGGCCAGCCCGCGGGTAAACATGTTCTGCGCCGCCTTGGCGCCACGGTAGGCGTACCATCCACCCAGGCCATTGTCACCGATGCTGCCGACCCGCGCGGACATGTTGGCAAGCACGGCATGCTCCCGATGGGTGAGCAACCGCTCGAAGGCCCGCGCCACCAGCAACGGCCCGAAGGCGTTGACGCGAAAGCTGCGCTCCAGGTTGTCCAGGCGCACGTCCGCCAGCCGCTTCTCGGGTTTCAGGTCACTGTCGTCGTGGAGCAACCCGGCAACGTTGAACAGCAGATGCAGACGCTCACTGCGCGCGCCGACGGCGGCCGCGGCATCGTCGATGCTGCTCTCGTCGGTGACATCCAGTGGCACCGTGATCAACCGCTCAGGATGGGCTTCGGCGAGTGCCTGCAGTCCTTCCGATCGATCCGGCCGCCGTGCGGTGGCAAAGACCCGCCCAACCGATGGCTCATCCAGGAGCCGGCGCACGCACGCCAGACCAATGCCGCGGCTCGCGCCCTGGATCAGGGCGTGAAACCCTTCGGGAAAACGTTCAAACATGGTGGCTGCTCATGACTGAGGTTTCGGTACCCGCGGCCCACGGGCTGCAACGCGGCTGAGTGCACCCGGGCAGTGGCCGTGGTGAAGCGGCGTCTCCGCCGTCGAATCAACTGCTTGCCGTCAGCCCCCCGGTCAGCGCAACACCGACCATCACCGCCGCGTAATGGCAGCTTGCCGCCGCCACCACGAAGGTGTGCCAGATGGTGCGGTGGAACGGCAGTCGCCACCAGAGAAAGAACGGCACACCCAGGCTGTACAGCAGGCCACCGGTGATCACCAGCACCACAACGCTCAGGGATGCAGACGACACCAGCGGCTGCAGCACGAACACCGCGCTCCAGCCCAGTACCAGATAGAACAGAAACGCCTTGCGCGGCTCCAGGGCGCGTCGCCGGAACAGTCGCAGGCCCATACCGAACAGCGCCATGGCCCAGATGAACAACAGCAGCGTCCAGCCGGCGACACCGCCGATGATGTGCAGAGTCAGCGGTGTGTAGGTCGCGGCGATCATGAACAGGATGCCTGCGTGGTCCAGTCTCTGGAACAGCCCGGACCAGGGCGAACTGTCGGAGAGGTCGTGGTTACTCAACATGGAACAGCCGAACATCACCACCAGCCCGGCGCCGTAGACGGCCAGGGTCGTCCATACCAGCGGCGTAGCGTCACCGGACAGGCCTGCCACCACCAGCAGGGCGATCAGCCCCGTCACCGCAGCCCCCATGGCCAGCCAGTGCACGCCGCGGTCCGCCCATTGTTCCGCCGCGGTGTACGCCCTGAGGATCACGCCCATTCGTGCCCTGCTCCATGTCACACGCTGACGGAATATGCCAGCGTCTCGACAGTAAGCTAACATGCCCATCGTGAACACCCTATCAGCGAAGCGCCCCGGATCATCGACACCGACTGGAATCCTCGCCGCCGGCTTGTTCGCACTGGTGGCCACGCTGACGGCGCAGCCCGCGGCTGCCACCGAGGCTCGCTGGCAGGCGCTGGACGACGCCCTGGCCCAGGGCCAGCGACACGACAGCATCTGGCGTTTCGGCTGGGGCGGGTTTCACGGGGCCAATCTCGGCCGCAACATCTATCTCGCCAGTGAAGGCTCCGACAGCGCGACCCGCTTTGATGCCCGCGTAGATTCGGTGAAATCCCTGCTGGCGCTGGGAACACTCCTGCTGGAATCGCCGCCCTACCCCGAGGCGCGACACCGCCTGCAGGAGCTTCGCACCTCCGAGGATCCGGATTCCCTGCACCGGGCCGAGCAGATCATCGCCGAGACGGCACGCGTCGAAGCCCGGCGTCGGCGACCGGGTGCCCTCGCCGGTGCGCTGGCGGTGAATGTCGCCGCCGGAGCGACCATTGCCATCGGCGATGACCGCACGGGTGACGGCCTGCGCAACGCCGCGCTGGGAATGACGGTATCCGCCATCCAGGTCTGGACCCGGCCCACATCCGCGCAGCGTGCAACCGCCGGTTCCGGATCGGCGGCCGGGATCCCCGGCGGCGGGCCGCAGACACTCCACTACCGGGTTGCCATCGGTCCGTCTCAAGCCGCAATGGCTCTGTACTGGTAAGGACTGCCGGGCGCGCAACCGTGCCCGCGGGCGGCATTTTCCGCTAAAGTGCGGGTAACAGGCCGTTTGTTGCGGCCTCATGGTAGGGCGATGCCTGGTGCGGGAGGCTTCGTGGGCAACAATCCGGAGCATCAGGGCTACTGGCGGCGTCTGGAAGCCGTTGCTGCCGAGCACGGGCCGGTCATCGCCCGGACGCTGCGGCTGCGCCCCGGCTACCTGGAGCCCGACGAACTGGCCATCGTCCTCAACTACGCCCTCGGCGGGGAACTCGAGCAGGCCCACCGGGACGCACCCCCGTTGTCCGCGGAACATGTGCTGGAAAGCCTGGCGGCCCTTCCCCCCGAGACCCGGCATCCGCGAACCGCCGTCCATGCCCTCGCGTGGTATGACCGGGGGGCTTCCCAGGGGCGCAAGGTGCCCGACATCGTCCGCCAGGGCCCGCTGTTCCAGCCCGCCATCGAAACCGCATTCCGTGGGCGTCGGCGGGAGCGCACGGAACACAGCATGCGCAAGCTCATCGACAACAACCGCGAACTGGCCCGCGCGGTGGACGCCCTGGTGGACGCTCTGGGTGAACCCGGCGGCAGCCGCGCCTCCCGCGCAGCCCTGCGCGGACGCTTCAAGCGGATTCAGAGCCTGCTGCGTTCCAGCGAATGGCATGCGCGTGCCGCCGCAGCCTGGGCCGTGAAGAACGGCTTCGCCATGGACGGTATCGGCCAGGCCGTGTACAGACTGCTGCTCCAGCCCCTGCGACGCCTCCACCGACTCATGGCCGACCTGGAAGAGCACCTCGCGGTGCCCGAGGGTGAGCGTTGCTCGCCTCTGGCCCAGCGCACCTGCCGCCGCATCCTGCTGGAACTCATGGACGCAGCGGCCGAGGAATGGGAACGCGACAGCGCCT
This sequence comes from Aquisalimonas sp., assembly GCA_007127625.1. Lineage (GTDB taxonomy): Bacteria > Pseudomonadota > Gammaproteobacteria > Nitrococcales > Aquisalimonadaceae > Aquisalimonas. The sequence goes on from SKYZ01000181.1 coordinate 8,809, forward strand.
CTTGCAATACAGCCAGCCCCATCACAAGATAAGCGCTGACCTACACGGGAAGGAAGGACGGCATGGACTCAGAACACCCCCACAGCGGTCACCACCCTCCTCTGCTGGAAGAACTGCAGGCGGCCGCCACGGAACTCCACAGTGCATTGGATCGCCTGGAAGGATGGCTCAGCGCGGACACCGCATCGGAAGCCCTTCCGGAGTCCGCCATCCAGTCCTGAACCTGCCGACCGGCATGTGTTCACGGAACTGCTACGCTTTAACTACAGGAAAGGCGGAAGCAGGAGCAGCCCCATGACGCATTACGTTTGCACCGTGGAATTCCGGGATCGCGCATCTGGAGCCATCGGCCATTTCGTACGCGAACTCAGCGCCAGGGACGGTAGCGTCGCCAGTGAGGAAATCGAGCGCGCATTCCTCACCGAGTATGCCAGTGACCAACGCGACGTGGAGATCGCGGAGATCGTCTGCATGCCCGAGGGCAATCACTGACGCGGCTGACAACCGGGCCGCGGTTCAGCCGAACACCGCCACGGTCTGGCGGCTGAGAGCCACCAGCTCACCGGTGCGTGTCCACAAACGGGCCTGCGTTTGCCCATAGCCATCCCGGGCATGATCCAGAGTGGCCTGATACAGCAGCCAGTCATTGGCCTCGATGACAGGCAGCGGCTGCACGAACTCCACGAACCAGGTCAGGGAACTGGACGGTGCACGCTCATTGAGCAACGGCAACGTAGCTGGCGGCCAGGCATCGATCAGCCCCAGCAACTGCAACGGTGTGATCAGCCCAGTATCATCCCGAAACCGGATCCAGCCACCCATGTCCCTGGTGGTGGCGCCGGTGAACGGCAGGCTGCCAATGCAGTAGCGGTATTCGAAGAACTGGGTGAACTGGCGGGACTCTCCCTCCCGGTACGGGATGGATGCAATTTGTTCCGGGGCTTCCACCAGCGGCACAGGTTCTGAACCGTATCGGTACCCGATTGGCGCAGCAGTTCAATCGTGGCGGAAAAGTCCATTCCTTGAACCCGTAATTGCCTCAGGGCGCGGATCATACGTCTCCTGGTTGCAGCCTGGCCACTGTCGTCCATTCAACACCCTAGTCAGAGCCCCTGAGACGCTCGAACAGCGTTGCATTGGGACAGAACGTGCGGTAATCCGCGTCGGGTTCACGACCATCAAGCCAACGCCCGCAGAAGCCCGCCTGGTGGCAACGGAAACAGCGTTGAAACGCTGCCCGCAGATCGCGTTCCAACGCGGGTGACATCTCTTTGTCCCCGGACTCGGTGACAATTTCGAACATGCGCTCCATCAGCATCGCGCGCTGATCTGCACGCCTGAGTTCGCCGCCCTCGCGTCGTGCCATCACCCCTCTCCGCATCATCGCCGGTCGCCAGTGAAGGTCGGCATAGAGTTACAGGTTCCCACCGCAGCCTCGACCTTCGATTGATCCAGATCAAGGCCGCGTCGAGTCCATTGAGGGACAGTACATTGAGGATGATCGTCTACAACGGGCTCGAGGCCCGGGAGGTTGCCATGACGCAAACCACCAACCCCACCGTCACCACCCCGGTTCAATCCCTGACGGCCAGTGTGCTCGGCCACGTCGCGCATTGGTGCCGGCGGACCCGGGAAAGTCGACAGTGGCTGGCACAGGCCACGTGTGAACGTGGCCGTCTGCTGGCGGATGTCGGCCTGGCACCGGGAGACGCTGCCATTCTCTACGCCGATCCGGTGGCGCCGTGGGAACAACTCCCCCGCATGGCCTCGGTATTCTCTGTCAGGCGGCTGGATCACCCTCGCCATGCCGGTGTACGCCGTGACTTGGAGCGAGTCTGCGCGCTCTGCCCGGTCAAGGGTCACTGCCGCCAGATGCTGGCAAGTGATCCGATACCTGCGGACTGCGGCTTCTGCCCCAACAGTGAGACTCTGGCAGCGCTCAAGCGCGTTGCCTGAGTTATTACACGGCGGCTATTGCCGCCGATCAGCGACTGATCAGGGCACGGGCCCGCTCCTGGACGGGCCCGTGCAGCCTCAGATACCCAGGTAGGCGCGTTGCACGCTCTCGTCATCCAGCAGAGCCTGCCCCCCGCCTTCAAGCACAACCCGTCCAGTTTCAAGCACGTAACCATGGTCCGCCACACCTAGCGCCAGAGAGGCGTTCTGCTCCACCAGGAAGATGGTCATCCCTTCCTGACGAAGCTGTTTAATGGTTGCGAAAATCTCCTCCACCAGCAGCGGCGCCAAGCCCATGCTCGGCTCGTCCAGCAGCAGCAGCCGAGGACGCGCCATCAGGGCACGACCGATGACCAGCATCTGTTGCTGTCCGCCGGAGAGCGTCCCTGCCGGCAACTTGCGCTTCTCTTTCAGGATCGGGAACTGCGTATAGACCTCCTCCAGATCCTCGGCCAGCGGCTCTCTGCGGGAACGGGTGTAGGCCCCGAGCATCAGGTTGTCTTCAACGGACATGGGACCGAAGACCTGTCGCCCCTCCGGAACCTGAGCAATGCCGTCACGAACCCGCCGTGACGGCGCGCGCTGGGTAATGTCCTCGCCACGGTAGTGGATGGACCCCGTACGGGGTGTCTCCAGCCCCGAGATGGTCCGTAGTAACGTGCTCTTGCCAGCACCATTGGCACCAACCAATGCCACCAGGTGACCTTCCGGCACCTGCAGGCTGATACTATCCAGCGCCTGCACAGGGCCATAGAACGTGCTGATACCAGCAATATCCAGCACTACGGGGCGGGGCGCGGCATCGTTAGCGGAGAGCGTCGGCGAACCGTCCCCGCTTACATTCACAACTGCACTCGCACTCATCATGCTCATCACCGATCCTGTCTGTTCGCCCGTCATGCGGCCGCCCCTAGATAAGCGGCGATGACATCGGGATGGTTCCTGATCTCCTGGGCGTTCCCTTCCGCGAGCTTCTGGCCGTAGTTCAGCACGACGATGTGCGCCGAGATGTTCATCACCAGTTTCATGTCATGCTCCACCAGCACCACGGTCACACCGTCCTCGCAGACACTGTGGATCAGCTTCTCGATGCCGGCAGTCTCGTTCGCATTCAGACCTGCGGCAGGCTCATCCAGAAGCAACAGTTTCGGGTTTGCTGCCAGCGCCCGGGCAATCTCCAGCCGCTTGAGGGCGCCGTAGGGCATCGCGGTGGTCTCATGATCAACATAGTTGCCCAGGCCCACGTAATCCATCAGTTCTGCAGCACGTTCACGGCACTCCTTGTCGGCGCGGGTCAAGTGAGGCAAACGCAGCAGCGACGAGAAGAAGCCCTGGGGCAACCTCAGGTGGGCGCCGAGCATGACGTTTTCCCGGGCGGTCATGTTCAGGCAAAGCTGCAGATTCTGGAACGTGCGGCTCATGCCCATGGCGGCCC